>CALKCG010000144.1 GCA_938082915.1 uncultured archaeon
GTTTTAAAATTTGATTTAAAACCGGATGATGTAAAAGTTTTTGTCGTTAAATAATTTCACTTGTAATATAAAAGCTTCACTTTATTTGAAGCTCAGTATTAGAACTATAAAATTTCCGTTAGATCAAGCTCTTTTATTTTCTCAGTTGTTGGTATACCGTTTTCATCCCAACCTCTAGCTCTATAGTACTCATCTAGCATCGGTTCTAAGTGTACAATTTCACCCTTAGCTGGTCCTTCAGGAAGAGGTTCCTTTATAGACCTATCTGGAAGCGTATCGTCTTTTCTTCCAAACCCCTCTCTAACGTTGAAAAGCCTCGCCAACGTGATTATGCGCTCCCCTACCATTTTAAGTTCCGATTCATCCTTGTAGTCGAAGCCAGTACATGAAGTAATCATTTGATACACTTCCTTCAATCTTAAACCGAAGAGTGTGAAAAAGCAGAGTATTGTCGAATCTATAACCGCCTTTTCATCCTGCCTATCTATTGCATGTAAAACCTTTACCCTATCGTAGGAGCGTGGATCTATTCCACCTAAGTGGCCGCACAATTCTGTTCCAGCGGTATAAGCCCTTAAATGACAGGCTCCGCGTTCCGATATAGCGTAACAGAGACCCATACCTTGGGCTGCACGAGGCTCATAGCCAGGCATCTCCAACCCCTTAACTTCCATCGTATAGCTCTTGCTACTCGGATACTTTTTACTTATCTCTCTAACGCCTAGCTCTAAGAATTTGCCAACACCTTCACCCTTCGCTATTTTCTCAACAAGCTTTACCATTGCTTCAGCATCGCCCTGTTTTGCTTCAATACCGTCAAGCTCCTGCTTGGTTACCTCCCCCCTCTCATATAGCTCCATGGTGAAGCCTACGATGACGCCAGTACTTATTGTATCAACACCATACATGTCGCAGAGGTAGTTTGCATAACATATTGCCCGTTTATCGCTTACCCCGCAATTTGAGCCGAGACTGAATATCGTCTCATAGTCAGGCCCATCCACTTTAATGCCCTTAAAAGGCCCATCATCTACTAGAGCGAATTTGCTACATTTGATTGGACAATTTAGACTGCACGAATGATCCCTCTTCCATAAAGTTTCACGGAAGCTCTCACCAGATATTTCCTCAGCTCTATCGAATCTCCCGGTTTGGAAGTTCCTCGTGGGAAGAGCCCCCATCTCATTTATCGTCAACAAGATGTTAGCGGTCCCATATGTTGACATGGATCTAGCGGTCGACTCACTCATCCTTAACGTCCGGTAGGCGATCCAAGCCATCTTCTTAAAACGTTCACCATCATAGACCCTTACAGGCTCTCTTCCTCTCACTGCGATTGCCTTCAATTTTTTAGATCCCATTACGGCACCAGCCCCACCCCTTCCAGCACACCGCATATTTGAGAAAACCCCTGATATTGGGGAAAGCCTCTCTCCAGCAGGACCAATACATACGACTTTAAAATCTTCTCCAAGCATTCTTTTCACGTTACTCTCAGTCTCGGCTGTAGTGAGCCCCCATAAATTCTCTGCGGGTTTTATATCCACCTCTCCCCTATCTATGACCACTATTACTGGGTGCTCCGCCCTTCCTTTAATAACGAGACAGTCGTATCCCGTAAATTTTAACTCCGACGCGAAAAACCCACCACAATAAGAATCGAGAAGAGTTCTTGTAGCAGGGCTTTTAGTTACGACACACAGTTTGCTACTAGTAGGCGCTATTGTTCCAGTTAAAGGACCAGTAGCGAAGATTAATGGATTGCTTGGTGATAGTGGATCCATGCCTTTCTCCGTCAATTTATACAATAACCAAAGCCCTAGCCCTTTACCCCCTAAAAGGAGATACGCGACTCTCTCATCTAAGGGTTGGACTCTAGAGGAGTTTTCCGTTAAATCAACGTAGAGCATCTTACCCATATACCCACGGTTTTCCAACCTCATATTCACAAATCCTCCATCACCAACGCCTGAGATGGACACCACTCAACACATTGAGGAGCGCCTTTGCACATGTCGCAAATAAGTGGAATATTCAATTTCTCATCGAACTTTATTATGCTAATCGGGCAGGCTCTTACACATTCTCCACAGCCAATACACCTATCTCCATCAAATCGTATATATCCTAATGTTGAGTCTATCTCTAAAGCACCGGTTTGGCAAGCCCTTACACATAACCCACATAAAGTACATACTACTGGCCTATATCCTTCAGTAAACTGTTCTATGCGTAGCCGTGCCTTCCATGGAGAAAACGCGCTTTCATGAGTAAAACTGCATATAGATTCACATAACCTACAGCCGCTACATTTTTCAGGAACTGCTTTCACTCGTCCGGGTTTTTTGTAGATACCTAATACTTCCTTAAGACTCTTCCCTTCATGCACTAGGGCATACACCATATTTAGATACTGTGCGGGATCATCTGATTGGAAGACCTGACGCCCGAAGACTACGCCTGAACCTCCAGCCTCTAAAAGTTCAACTACAATTTCTAAAGAGTCGCGTATTGTCGCTGCTTTTGGGCCACCAGCGCATAGGACAGGAGTCCCCTTTGCAGCATGCACCATTCTCTTAAACGTGTCTATATCTTGAGTGTAGGGGATCTCTAGGAAGTCGGCACCAGCCTCCACAGCCATACGTACACCCATCTCAAGCAGATTTACAAAATTTGCACCTGTGACCTTTTCACCCATCGGTATTACTGTTGCAAGACATGGTAATCCGAACTTTTCACATTCCTTCACAAACCATTTAAGCCGCTCATAATGACGCATCTGTTCGTCTTCATCACCATAACCCGTGAAGAAGTAAAAGACGGCTCCGGTGGCGCCTAGGCTGATCAGGTCTTTTGGACTGGCTATAATCACTTGTTGAACCTTCCTCGTGGGGAGGGCATATATCCTCTCTCTGAAGCAGTTCGCCCAATCCCCCCTAACTACCAACGCTGGTGAATCACGACCACCAAACATGTAACTCAACCTCTTCGCTTGCCCTGGGCTCAACATCACCGCGTCCAGCCTACCTTTAAAAGCCCGCTTTAAGGTGTCCTCAACGTTCTCCAACCCTTTAATCGGCCCTACGAGGAAATTGTGATCCGCGGCGAACATGACGCATCTGCCATCATCTGGGTCGAGTATATTACTCAAGCGTATGCTTTTCCCTACGTTCAACCCGCACCCCTCCCGTGGATAACTTCATACAATTTTTTGATCGATTGAAGGTCGAGCCTTTGAAACGTTTCCTCTCCTATTACAAGCCCTGATATGCCAGAATTCAACGCCAGCTTAAGGTTCTCGACAGCACTTCCAAAGGGGGTTACAATATCAAGCATTAAAACCGGCGTACCAACTCCATCTATGATCTTTTTAAGTACCGTCGACTCTCCAACATAAGGTATCGCTATTATGTCTGCTCCAGCCTCCGTAGATACTCTAGCCGCTAATTCAACACATTTAGAAAAGTTTTCTCTTGTCACCCTCTCACCAAATGGAATGCACTCGACAATTAGTGGAAGCCCGATCTTTTCGCTCTCTCTAGCGATGAAAGAAATAAATCTCACGTTTCTGGCTTCATCCTCATCTTTCTCGTGTCCGACGAAAAATGAGCTTATTACTGCAGATGCTCCGACCGATATAGCATTTTCAACGAATAAGGGGATACTTGCTTCATCAGGCTGAGGAGGAACGTCTGACAATTTAACTCGTACAATTAACGCTGGAGCACGCCTTCCAAGAAGGTAATGGAGCAGCATCTTCACATGGTCAGGATTCAACACTATTCCATCACAGTGATCCTTGAATGATTGAGCTATTTTTTCTACGTCGCTAAACTCCCTCATCATCTTCATGCTACGCTCTGCCTTAATTATCAGTGATTTTCTGCTCAACGGATTGATAAGCCTATTGATGCGGATTACTTTCCCCGACGTACCCATGGCCAACTAACGGGTATTTAATTGTTCACACTTAATTATTTAAGCCTTCAGCCCAGCCAACTATCATAGGTTAGACCGCATGAAAAATAAAAATGGGGATATTTAGAATGGTATGAACCATCTTATAAGTCCTATTATTATCCCTATAACCACCACTACAACGAAACCTACCACCATGCCAGAGGCAAAAGGCACACCGTATTCCTCATAGGCTTTGCTTCCGCCGATTCTAAGCGTCAGCCACTTAGCAACCCAAGCGACTAGAAAGTTGGTCCAAGCGCCGGTGAAGGCCATGTTTGCAGAGCCGCTTATTAGAAATCCCACCGGATGCAAAGGCCACCAAGTAAATCTAGTCCTTAATGATGAAAGCAGTACGAATATTATGAAGCCTGCCACGACCGGGCCTATGAGCTCGTTAGACGGAGGAAAGGTATTGTAGGGTCCCTCAGCCCATTCATCGCATTCGTATCCACTAAGGCAGTGAGGATATCTAGCTCCAAAAAGGTGGGCCCACAGCACTTTAGACGGCAGAGTTATAGCATAAGCTATTATAAGGGAAATGAGTAACAGCTTATAGATATTTTTCGGGCTGACACGTGATAGGTCTGCCATTCTAAAGCTCTGCATAGTAACCTCTGCCCATGTACTGATACCGTTAGAGGGTTCATCCACTCCCCAGTGTAGCAGTAGAAGAGCGTTACACCAGCCTGTTGTATATGTGCCTGGATGACGAGACCATATGAGGTGAAACGGCCAACCGGGCCATTTAACCCTCAACATGGCATAGTCGAATCCCGTAAGTCCTCTACTATATGCGTCAGCTAATGGATATATAAAGCCCCCGAATATGAAGACTATAGCGCCTAGTATGAAGTCTACCTGAAGCGAGGCTAAGAATGCTATGAATAGTATACACCCCGCTAGTAAAAGTAAAAACGCCGTCCTATAACTAACAGGCTCTTTAAGCTCTGCCTCTTTAATGGCAGACTGTTGTTTTCCGAGAGCGGCTCTGAAGACGTCTTTGAGATATCCTCTACTGTACCATATCATCATCGCAATAAGAGCAACCATACCACCAGTCATAGACATCCAAGAGAAATAGAGCGGAGCATGCCAATTTGGCGAAACGCCATACTGCCACCCCAATGACCTACACCCTCCGCTGATCCCCAAAGCACCAGTATAGTAGCCCCCTGCAATGTAGGCGATCTGAGCTATTACCATGAAGATTATCCACAGAAGCCATGATGTAAATAGAATATCTAGAGGGGCTAAGTATGCAATGGCATAGTTTATGGGTTGTACATTCATTCTCATTAATGCTACTATAGTGGAGCCTATTGGTCTGAGGGCATCTGGACAATACGTATCTACACAGCCAGGAGCACTTGGACTTAGCATACGCCATCCTATGATGTCAGGCCACCATGGTAAGAGCATTGTGAACATTATCTGTAAGAATAACATGACTGCTATAATCATCCCCACAAAGAATGGCCTCCTCCTGTATTTAACCTCCTCAAACCCATGGACGTTTCTAATGCCCTCCCATATAGCTATAGCAAATGGATATGGAACTTTCTCTACTTCTATTCACCTGCGACGCAATATGCACATTTGACTAGATGCCATTATGAAAACTATGAGGTGGATTAGGAATATATACAATATTGGTGGAATCCACGCATTCCAGTCTACCGGCCCTCCAGCACCCCAAGTCGGTGCTACGGCGGCTTCTGGTGGAACCCACCATGATTTGCTCATAACATCTCGAATGGCTGGTTCAGATCTCCAAACTTTACCTGCAAAGCCTACAGGACTACGAGCAGCATTGGCAGTGGTAGCAATCGCTGGAGAAGAGACAAGGCCTATTGTATACAGGTAAATCAGAGAAGAGGTGCTTATCCTTACTTTACCCACGAATTTTACAAGGTATGCGAGCATAGGCAGAATTAGAGCAAGTGTAGGCACGGTGAATGGTATTGATGATATACCCATGGTATAAAGACAACCGAAAGCTCCACCTTGAATGTTAAGAACGACCTGTGCGACATTAGCTAGCACATTTACAACGATTGCTAGTGCAATCCATAGAGGCCAGTTTATCTTCTCCTCTACAACTTCCTTCGACATCTTCCTCGCCCATAGTCTATTTTCCTCTGAAGATATATATTTTACTCATCTATGAGGCTGGTTCTTAATAGTTGAGGAAGAACCGTTACGAATCTTTTATACAACTCTCAAACTTAATGTTAATATAGACCTGCGTGCAATGAAATCACGGTCGGAATATGTTCTACCATGTTCCTGAAGAGGGCGCTTATGTGAATGTCGCCAGGTATGGTGAGTCTTGGGTTAGGCCTAAGGAGCTCGGCGTTTTATGGAGTGATCCTAGGGATGTC
The DNA here is from genome assembly GCA_938082915.1 of uncultured archaeon. GTDB lineage: Archaea > Thermoproteota > CALKCG01 > B24 > B24 > DTBU01. The sequence continues at coordinate 6,342 of CALKCG010000144.1, forward strand.
TACGCTGTGGTTGTACGGTTTAAATCTCCATCCAGGGATTTGAAGGCGGAAGATGTTAGACTGCAGTATTGGCAGTGTCATTGGCCTAAATTTAGGGAGACTGTGGGTGCTGGTTTTTCAGGGTGGGGTCCTATAGACGATCTCTACAATGGTCGGTGGAGGGATGCTGAGTTCTACTTGGATATTGATGGGTCTGTTTGGACGTTTAGGTTTAAGCCCGTCAGCGTAGAGTTTCCAGAGGTTAAAGGCTACGACGTAGATTACCGTAGAACCTTGAAGGTCAGACTGTTGTCATCCAAGGACCTGCTTGAAGTTGAAAGCTTTGAGGTTTACACGGATTCCACTTGGAGGGTTATGGATATTTCCATTGAGTGGGGTTGTGGAGGTGAACGTGAAAGAGCTTGTGATGGATTTATCGAAGTGTTCAACGGTGAGTTTGCAGGTTTAAAGCCTTTAGGCTCCAATAGTAAGGTTGAAATCGTGTCTGAGAATTCTTGGAAGTCTAAGGTTGAACACAATGAGACGGATGGTGTCGAAGCAAGGATTTGGTATACACATAGCAGTAGAGCTGAGAGCTTCGATGAAACAATAGTTACGGTTAGGTCTAAAGCGTTCAGCTTCTCCTTTTCGATGAGAGATTTAGAGAGTGAAGGGGCGATATTTATAAGAGATTACGACGTGCTCATTTCGAAATCTTCTGAGAAGCTCAGGCTTGAAACATACAAGCGTGAGCTTTCCGAGAAGGGTCTAACGTCGATATACGATTTAATTGAGAAAATGCCTGAGCAGACGCTTGAGAGGGCATGGAGGGAGATGCCAGCTAAGAAGAAGAGCATACATTTTATAGTTGGATGTAAAGGGCGTAGGCAGAAGTTTGGAGTAGACACTAGAGGGGTAGTATTCATTCCAAAGCTTTGGAACGTCAGAGTGAAAGGTAGATACTCTGATAGGTTTCTATGGGATGGAGATACTGTAGCGTACGGTTTTGGTCTTCCAAATCACGAGCCTGAAGAGAGGACTTTGGAGGATGGCTTCCTACCGATTGTACGTGCAAAGTGGGTTGAAGATGGTATAACATACGAGCAAGAGGTTTTCGCCACACTCCTATTTAAAAACATCCTCGACGATCTTAAGGGAGAGGAGTTTGTAGACGGAGATGACCCGGTCGTATGCATGGTGAAGCTGACTTTTAAATCTCAAGCCTTATCGCGTAGGAGCTTAAATTTGAGGTTTTCATCTATTTGTAAAAACCAGTGGCGGGATCCAAAAGGAGTGGAAGAGAAACTGACTTATGAAGATGGATTTGTTTACGCTCTACACCCTGAGAAGGCTCCGAGTCGAAGGTTTAGATACATGCTCGATTTAAAGGGGCGTGGAAGAATTGAAGCTTTAGACAATGGACTCGTATACGTGGTCGACATCTACCCAGGTGAGTCCCACAGCATCTACGTGAAGATTCCATCTATTACGCTTCTAGAAGGCTTCGAATTCGAGAAGTTGAAAAGCTTAGACTATGAAGCCGAGAGGGCGAAGGTTGTCGAGTATTGGAGGGGACTACTCGGTAGAGGCATGCAGATACACGTTCCAGATAAGTGGCTGAACGACTTCTACAAGGCGTATTTAAGCCATGTCCATATAACGGATGACAAAGAGCCGAATTCTCAAAGGTACATGTGTAGGGTAAGCTCTTTCAACTACGGGGTTTTCGCAAATGAAAGCGCTATGGTAATAAGTGAGCTTGACAGGAGGGGATTGCGCGATGAAGCCGAACGTAGGCTGGAAGTCTTTACGCATTACCAGGGTACAGCAGTCATGGCTGGCAGATACTCTACGTCCAAAGGCGTCTTCTATGGTGCTGGAGGTTATGAATGTGGACAGTACGGTCAACATCACGGTTGGGTCTTATGGGCTTTTGCAGAACACTACAAGTATACTAGGGATAAGGAGTGGCTTAGAAGAGTGGCCCCAAAGCTCATCGAAGCTTGTAATTGGATAATAGAAGAGCGAAAAGCCACGATGAAAACGGACGCTTTCGGAAGGCGGGTTATCGAGTATGGATTCCTACCCCCAGGCTCCCTCGAAGACGTTACAGAGTTTTGGTGTTGGATTGCAACGAACGCTCATGCTTATAGAGGTTTGAAGTCTGTAGCTGAGGTCTTAAGTGACATAGGTCATCCTGATGCTCTTAGGCTTAAACGTGAAGCCGAAGCCTATGGAAGAGACCTACTGGCAGGTATTATGGAGTCCATGATTAGAAGCCCAGTGGTTAAACTCAGAGATGGAAGTTGGATTCCACACATTCCTTCGAGACCCGAGAGGCGCGGTCGAGACCTAGGTTGGATACGTGAAACGCTAGAAGGTGCTATGCATCTGATACTATGCGGTTTAATAGACCCGAATTCTCAAACAGCGGAGTGGATACTGAAAGATTATGAAGACAACCGGTACATTTCAGACAGATATGGATATACGGTTCCAGACGTAGACAGGTACTGGTTTAGCAGAGGCGGCTTCTCAATGCAGCCGAATCTCTACGGTTTTCAAATCCCGTATCTTCTGAGGATGGATGTGAAGAGGTTTCTAAGGGCTTTCTTCAATTCCTTCGCCGTAGCATTCTACCCGGATGTACTGATGCTGACTGAACACCCACTACCGACGATGGCTGATTGGGCTGGAGACCACTTTAAGACTTCGGATGAGTCCATAGCCTGCCAATGTTTAAGGCTTATGTTAATTTACGAGAAGACTAATACCATCATTCTCATGCCAGCCGTACCGCGCAAGTGGCTTGAAGACGGTAATCGCATATCTGTGAAGAATGCCGCAACCTACTTTGGACCGTTATCTTTCGAAGTTGAATCTAAGGTCTCGGACGGCTTCATAAGAATGAAGTTAACTCCACCCACGGGAAAAACACCGGAAAACATACAAGTATGCTTTAGACATCCGGAGGAGTTTAGAATTGAAAGAGTGGAAGTAGACGGTAAAGAGTGGACTGACTACGATAAGGAGAAGAGCTTAGTGAACATTGGAGTGGTGGAGAAGCCCATAGAAGTTGTGGTTCACCTCAGCCGCCGCGCCTAGCAACTCAAGCCTTTTCATCCCATAGTAAAAACCGTAGGATGAAGTCACTTAGGCTATTGGAGCCTCTGGGATAGACATTTCGATGGCAGAGGGGAGGCTTCTCAGCTTTTTAGACTTAAAATTCCTCGGAACGGAAAAAGACGACTATCCTTAAAGCATAGACTTCGACCTAGAGGCGCAATTCATCTGGCGATAACTTTAGAAAGTAAGATGAGCATCTTGGTGGGTTTTAACAGAGATTTCGAGTCAATTGGTAGAATAAGAAGAATAGAACCGTGAACTTTAAAGATTCATGTATCAGAGTTTAATACAAATGTATTTGGGAGATTGAATTTGGTCAATAGGTTTGAATGCGTATTGGCTGCTGTATTGCACGAAGAGCCGCCTGTAACTCCCCAGATAATCGATTTTACGAATGAAATGGCTAGGGCTAAATTTCTCCCCATTATTGAAGAAGGCGTTAGAATGATGAGATGGACTGAGAAAGCAGCTTATGGATTAGCGTCGGGGGAATTTTCAAGCTTAGATAAGGTGCTTAAAGAGGCTGACTTCATGGACAATTTTATCATAGGTGTTGGTAGTGGAGGTTTTAGAGTTAAAAGGACCGTCGAAGCCTGTGATGAGTTATATGTTGTAGAGTGGGAAACTGGTGCTTTATGGCGTATGGGTACCGCTAAAAGAATTTGGGCTAGAGAGTATATCAAGTATCCAGTTGAACGTGAAGAAGGCTTGGAGAGGCTTGAACTTCCAGATCCAGATGACCCTGAAAGGTATGAGGGGCTTGAGAAGAGGATAAGGTACGTCGTAGATAGAGGTTTCTTTCCAATGTGCAGCATAAACGGTTTCTTCTCAGGCGTTTGGTATTTTCTCAGAGGACCTTTAGAAGTAACCCTTAAGGATATCTATATGCGACGTGAATTTTACAGGAAGCTTTTAGCGAGGATAGCTGAGTTCAACCTTAAAGCTGAGAAGAATCTTCTGGAGCGTGGAGCTTTAATGATAGGTTGGGTTGAAGATTTAGGCTACAATAAGGGAATGTTTATCCCTCCTAAACTCTATGAAGAACTCATATATCCGTGGCATAAGAAGGCTATAGAATTAGCCCATAAGTACGGAGCGTTTGTAAATATGCATAGTCATGGAAATATAAATTCCATAGTGCCACTACTGGTAAACGCTGGCTTAGACGTTTTAAACCCAATTGGTCCTTCAGATAACATGGACTTGAAGAAGTTAAAGGAAAACTATGGAGACAAGCTGTGCCTCCAAGGAGGGTTGAGCAAGTACATTGGATGCATGAGTTTAGAGGAACTTAGAGAGCATCTCCTCGACAGACTTAGAATAGGCAGTCCAAGTGGAGGATTCATACTTAGTTCTGAAGGCGACATACCGTATGAAATGGATCTGGAAACCTTCAGAGCATTTATAAAGATTAGTAGAAAGTATAGGTTGAACAGCCCGCCTCACTATTAAAACACATTGCTTAAATAGCATAATGTAATTGTTATTACTCGTGGCTCTAAGGATAAACGTCATACTAATTATCTTAACGATAATCGCATTATCTTCTCTTATCTTAATCTGGACAAACCTCCTCCATGTGGACAATAAACCTTATACTCTTAGAGAATATAGGGATTCTCTCAATGCACCTTGGATTTTCGCTCAAGCCCCTAGAGTCGGTTTAAACTATTCAGTTAAAGTCATTCCGACAATCGTCATTATAGATCAACAAGGTAGAGTAAGGTTTAGACATGAAGGATTGGTAGAGTCTTCTACGCTTGTGAATGAAATACGTGTACTTTTAAGTGAAGTACAAGTTAATGTGGAGGAGTTCGAATACGCACCCGTGTTTACGGTGGAAGATGTAGACGGTAAGTTCTTCAACTTAGAAGAGTATATAGGAAACGTTGTTCTTCTTAACTTTATGGCTACTTGGTGTACCTATTGTAAAAGTCAGATAGAAGAGCTTAAAAAAGTATACGAATATTTTAAAGGTTCACCTGTAGTCGTAATTTCTATAAGCATAGAGCCAGAATGAGGGATGATATGTGGATTTCACGTTAGCTCTTCTAGCTTTTCTAAGTGGTTTTGCTTCTTTCCTCTCGCCTTGTGCCTTCCCCCTTCTACCAGTTTACGTAGCATACTGGTTACGCGACCCACATAAAAACTATGAAGGGCGCCTAAA
>CALKCG010000145.1 GCA_938082915.1 uncultured archaeon
TGCTATGTTTAAGAAGACTGGTATCGGTGTTTTACGTGGGCAGATCAGCCGTATGGCTAGAGACGACGATATAGATTATACGATTCTGAATCTACACGTTTTAGAGAACTACGGCTTGGAGTTTACCACTATGAACGTCGCTGAAGCCTGGCTTACGCTGCTCCCGTACTGGCAGGTTTACACGGCTGAGCGTGCCGCATATAGGAACCTCGTTAACGGTTTAATTCCTCCCGAAACGGCTACGTATATGAATCCATATAGGGAGTGGATCGGCGCTCAGATTAGGGCTGACATGTGGGGTTACGTTGCCCCTGGAAACCCTGGGCTTGCCGCTGAACTGGCGTATCGAGACGCTAGGCTTTCACATGTTAAAAACGGCATATACGGTGAGATGTTTGTCAGCGCCATGATAAGTGTTGCGTTTACAACGGACGACGTTAGAGATATCGTATACGCTGGTCTCTCCGTAATACCTAGGCGTTCTAGGCTTGCTGAGGCCGTGATGGATGTTCTCAAGTGGAGCTCTGAATTCAGCGATTGGAGGGATACTTTGAGTAAGATCTATGGGAAGTATGGACATTACCATCCAGTGCATACGATAAATAATGCAGCTATAGTTGTAATGGCTCTGCTCTGCGGAGGGGGAGACTACGGGAGGAGTATAGCGTTGAGCGTCATGGGTGGGTTGGACACGGACTGCAATGGTGCAACAGTGGGCTCAATTCTCGGCGTGATCTTAGGCGCTGAAGCACTACCTGAGAAGTGGGTTAAGCCTTTAAACGATACTGTGGAAAGCTACGTAGTAGGATACGATGGTAGTAGGATTTCAAAGCTGGCTGAAAGGACGTTTAAAATAGCCGGGAAGCTGTGAAAATCTAGGCGGTTGATTTACTTCCCCCATTAGGTATTCTTCCAGAAGTTTTCCAGTCCTTTCAGGCTTTTAATCCTCGCTTTTACTCTTACTAGCACTCTTAGGCTCCCTATAATCCACCGATACGCCTATGTGTGATGAGCTATACGCAGTCTAAGAGTTTTAGAAGCCTCACCCACCGAATGCTGGTAGTGCCTTCAATATATGTATTCGAACTTTTCTAGACGTGCCTTTTCTAAAGCCTCTTCCTGCTCTTCAGTTGTAAGCACTCTGAATCTCTCAGCCGCGTTTAAAACCTTAGGCCAAAGTCTAATATCGCAGGGTAGCGAATAAGTTGCAACGCCTTCTTGAGATAGTGTAAACCAGACAGCCAGATCTATCATATCTTGATCTTCTAAAGGCTCGTACCAAGTCCCATACTTATGCTCACCTTTCCAAGGCCTCTTAGCTATAGCCTTAATGGCGATGACACCTATATTCCTGTCTCTAGCAACTCTGAGGACTTGTCTAAAGTCGCTTCTAGGCGTAGGATTTACAAGGCTGAATAAGCCTACAGGTATCATTATAGTGTCGAATTCGAAAAGCTCTAATGCTTTAAGGGCGACTCTAACATCATGCGTAGTTAAACCTATAAACCTTATAAGGCCAACTTCTCTAGCTTCTTTAAAAGCCTCTATAGCACCATCCCTGGCTAAAGCCCTGTTTAAGTCTTCAAAATCCGAGACGGCATGCATCTGATACAGGTCGAAGCTTTCAACACCAAGCCTACCCATACTGGCTTTAAGCTCACCCCAAGCACCATCCCTATCCCTCCTCTGAGTCTTCTCAGCCAAAAATAGCCCAGTTCTGAACTTTACAACCCAATCCCTAAGCCTAACCTCAGCCTCACCATATGTAGGAGCAACATCTACAACGTTAACACCATGTCTCAGAACATGCTCAACAGCCCTATCAGCAGTCCTTTGATCAACCCAGCCAACACCACAACCACCAAGTGTCACTACAGAAGCTTTAAAACCAATCCTACCGAGAACCCTATAATCCAAAATATAAAACCTCCATACAAATTAGGCACTAATAGTACATAATTAAAGGTTTCTTTAGAAGTCGGTATAATATCCTATCAGTTAGGGGATTGGCTAAGTAGATTTCCTCTTTTACCAATCATCTTTTTTCCCTCTACATATCCTTTCCATTTCATTATTCTTATAAGCGGATAGTAGACTAAGAGTGTTGGTTCTTTTTTCCAGAATGTTAAACCTAAGCCTATTGCTGGGCTGAACATCAATTTCACTATTTGAGAATACGGTTTAAGTTTTCTGATCTCACCTTCAACCAAGATTCCATCTTTGATTAGTATGGGGATTTCCTTGGCAAATTCGTAGTAATGCCTTTTAGCATATTCAAAAATTGTCATAGGCTTTAAATGTTCTGAGATTACACTTGTGTCTGTTATCCATTTTAATCCAGCTTTTAAGATCCTAGATTTTAAAACAGCATCGACATGATATCGAACATTTTTAGGGAAACCGCCAAGCCTTCTTATAATTTCAGTTCGATAGATATTGTTATCTATACTACAAAGTTTCTCACCGCCAAACCATCTTAAGCCAAACTCCTCAAATTTCCTAAGTGTAGGATGGGTTGATAATCTCCAACCCTGAGCAACGGCAACATTAGGTTGCTCAAAATATTTGAAAATTTTTTCAAACCAACAATTAGTAAGTAGCAGGTCCTGTTCGAAAGAACAAAAAAACTCAGTTTTAACTTTACTAAAAGCAAGATTAGCCCCCTCACCAATCCCACCTTTTTCATTAATGAAAACCTTCCAACCAAAATCCCTAGCGATTTCTGCTGAATTATCAACTGAATGATCATCAACAAAAATTTTATCACCAATAACCTCATGTGGAATGACTGTCTCAATCCTTTTTAGAGTTAAAGGCAAATATTTTGCACCATTCTTAGCCCACATAACTAAGTCAAATTTCATAAAAGTCAACCTTATGGCTATTCATAGTGGAATGTTATAATAAAAATTTTTGCCCTTCTTAAGAAGATGTTTTTAATATCTGTTAACTGATCAATTGGTTTACTTAGTTTCTAGTTCGGGTGAACTCTAGTTACTTGCTTATTGATGCCATTAAATCGTTCCTCACTCTCATGAAGAGGGCAGTACAACTAGCCTACCTTTCTAGGCATATTCATTAGTCCAGTTATAAACACTCTATGAATTTAGCTATCATGACGGTGGCATTTTAGCCGTCAACTCCTGCATCTTATAGTTAGTCTTCTGAGCAATTTCAGATTTCAGTTATGCGAAGAAATATTCAGCTATACTTCTCATATGCCTATGGATTTCTTAGTTAAACCTATGTGATCTTCTAAGCCTCTAGTTTAAGCCTATTACTGGTTAGATGATATATCAGCCTTCATGTCTCTACTTCTCAAGTACGCTCTTTGTCCTTCTTGAGCCGATATGTACAGAGCTCGCATATATTTTTGGATCTACCCATTGACTACATGACATTAGCTAACAATTGTCCATACTCTTAAATAGTTTCTTGCCATCATATTCATCTCTTGGACTGTCGCAACGCTTGAATATAGGGATTTTATTGTAAAAATTACATAAAATCTTAGAGCTCCTCCTGAGCGTATATCCGTCATAGCCTAACTACCTTCCACTTTCCAGCTTTAACAATCATGCTATCAACTTACTGAGCTTATACATAGAATGAGACTAGTTTGCACAATCCTAAGGCTTTGAATAGAATTCTTATATTAAAGAACCAGCGGATAATAACATGTATAATGGGATTATTCTATTGCGTTGTTATAAAAATGTTAGTCAACGAAATGGAGGATTAGAACTATGTGTGAAAGTCATTTTAGATATATTTGTGCTGTTATATGGACTTTCAATCCATATATTAAGCGATTTACAAAAGTTCTAGAATCTGTCTGTAATCAGGTTGATCAAGTCATTGTAGTGGATAATGGATCAGATAATATCTCTGAAGTTCAAAGCACTTGTAATATCTTTAACAAGATAGTGTTAATTGAAGTTGGATTTAACTCAGGAGTTCATGCATTAAATGTCGGCATGAAGTACGCCGTCGAAGTGTTTAAGTCGAGCCTCATTTTATTACTTGACGACGATACTATAGTACATCCTAACGCCATTCAAGTGTGCAGTAAAGTGTTAGAGAATATCAATTTATGTAAAATTATTGGTGTTATACAAATGACTTCTCATCATGTTCCACATAATTGGAGAGGAAAGTTTATTGTATTTTGGAGTCGTGGCATATTCTCAGGTTCTCTAATAAAAGCAGAACTCATTAAAAGGGGATTGAAAGTAAGAGAAGAGTTCTTCCTAGACCAAGCCGATTATGACTTTTATAATCAAGTAAGGAGACTTGGCTTCCTAACTGTGATATATGGAGAGAAGCTTATAGACCATAAGATAGGTGTGAA
>CALKCG010000146.1 GCA_938082915.1 uncultured archaeon
GTTTGAAAGAAAGAATTTTGGTCGATTTATAAGTACGTTTAGAATTTTCAGCGGTGGCAAAGGATCTAGAGGAAAAAGTATTAGCCAGTTTTTTCGACTGACTAAGTCTCTGCGTAAAAGTGGGATTGGTGTAAAAACGAAGTTTTCAGAGGGTTTCCAATCTAAAGATTTGAAGAGTGATTCTGAGGAGATTGTTACAGTTATCGGAGAAAAGTCTGCGGGTGGAGGGGTTTTCAGAGAGCGTACATATGAAAGTGTTGGAGAAGTCAAAGTCTTAGCATTACCGTCAATTCCTACGAAGCATTCTAGAAGGAGGACGTTCTACCTTTCGGGTAGGAGGGCTCAGACTTTAACGTATACCACGGTTGGTAGATATGCTGGTTATGAAAGCTATAAACGGAATACTTCTGCAAACTTGGCTTTGATTCCTACAATTCAGACAGCTGTAGCAAATAAACATGTATCCATCGGGCAAACTGGTCAATTAACCATAAACGTTAAGCCTGGGGATTTGAAAGTTAGACTCTTATCTTCAAGGTCTATTTTGACAATAATCTTCCTCTTGGATTTAAGCGATTCTATGGCCGACTACCTGCCTATCGTATCGAAGGTTATACTTGGGCTTCATAGAGAAGCCTACACTAAACGCGATAAAGTCGGCGTTGTAGCGTTTCAAGGGTTTAATGCTAAAGTCATCTCCCATCCGACTAGAAACCTTTTGGTTGTTGCTAGAAAGGTTAGACGTTTGAAAGCGAGCGGATATACCCCACTTGCTAGAGGACTCCAATACTCTCTAGAGCTTATAAAGGCTGAGAAGAGGAGGAATAGGAATGTCCTCCCTGTTGTAATACTCATAAGTGATGGTGCGGCAAATGTTCCTTTGAGTACGACTTTTGTAAGCCCGTTCTACTTAGACAGTTTAAGGAGAGCGTATGAGGATTCTATATCTCTTGCTAAAAGCCTAGCGATGATGCGTGTGCCTGTGATCGCCATAACCCCAATTGGAGAATCTCCTCACTATGGGTTGGATAGGTTTGGAGTTGAACTTCTTAAAACAATTGCAGGTATAACTGGTGGATGCTTCTACGTAGTTTCAATGCCTAAACCTAAAGGTCTTATAGAGCTTGTTAAGAAAAATGTTTTCCCCAATTATATAACTGATGATGAGGTTAGAACAATGTCTAGAGTTGTTAAAGACGCTGTTACATTGTTTAGGAGAATGAACGTTGAGGAGAGTTTAATCTATTAAACTGGAGCTATTGAGTTCTACTGGAATATGAAATGTTTTAACAAAGTTTGTTAAAGTATTTTCTGATCGTCTATGGAATATGGGGTAGCTGTAGATTTGGGCGCAACAAACACGAGGGTTGCCGCTGGTACCGTAAAGGGCGAGTTTATAGCAAGGTTTTCAGCGCGTACGAACATATTTGAAGGCGCTAACGCTATCGGTCTCCAAATAGTGTCAATGATACGAAGGCTTCGAGATGAGGCTGGACTCAACCCCAGGGATATGGTCGGTATAGGGGTTGGCGCTTTCGGTCCTCAAGATCCTGTGAGAGGTGGGATTGTGAGACCGGCTAATGCACCTTACGAGTTTATACCCATTAGAAAACCTTTAGAGGAGGCTTTCAAGGTTCCAGTAGAAGTTTACAATGACTGCGTCATATCTGTTATGGGGGAGAAGTTTTACGGCTTAGGGAGAAACGTAGATAACATTGTCTACATAACTATAAGTACTGGGATAGGGGCTGGTGTTTACGTAGATCGTCGTCTACTTCTAGGTAAAGATGGAAATGCTCATGAAATAGGGCACATAGTTGTAGATTGCGAGAGGAGGCTTGTCTGCGGATGTGGTAAGCGCGGCCATTGGGAGGCTTATTGCTCTGGACGCAATATACCGAACTTTGTAAGACTCATAATTGAAAGTCAAAACAGATTCGAAGATTTTAAGAGTAGCTACTTATGGAAGGCTTCAAACGGTAGTTTAAGCGGTATAACTGCTAAATCGGTTTATGATGGAGCTAAAATGGGTGACAAATTTTGTATGGAAATTGTAGAGAGTATTGGTGTTTTAAACGCTATGGGTGTAGCTTCAGCTATAAACGTTTACGACCCGGATCTAGTGACCTTGGGTGGGGCAGTTACACTTAACAACGTTGAACAGGTTTTAAACCCCATAAAGCAACACTTCAGAGAATATATAGTTAACAGGGAGTCGGAGATAGCTGTAACACCCTTAGGTGATGATATAGGACTTTACGGTGCATTAGCCGCAGCTTTCAGACTTCATAAGAGCGGGATTTAAACTTTGAATTTCGCCAATAGTTCACAGGCTTTACATAGATCCCCTGTAGCTGGGCCTCCGCAGATGTTACACTTCCTAATCTTTGGGAATTCTACGCTCTGTTTAAGACTGTTAGCTATTTCTTCAAAACTCTTCAGAAGAGTGAACATTATGCCTGGATGTTTACTCTCTAACCTGTTGATTAAAACTCTAACGTCAGATCTGAGAGATGAACCAGTGTAGGGGCATTGTGTAGGTTGAAATTTAAAGCCCATGAGAACAGCGTAAAGCGAGACTTCTCTTTCAGGTATTA
>CALKCG010000147.1 GCA_938082915.1 uncultured archaeon
AGACTTGAGAGGCATTATATACTCCTGTAAGTGCCAATATGTATGTTATATTTGAAGTGAACCATTCTATTGTAGGCTGGGGGAATGGAAGCTTAGGTATTATTAGGAGGATGAAGGCTAGGTTTGGAATAGTCATTAAGACAACTCTTAAAATTACAGCGGAGCACATGGCAAGCCTCCAGCGTTTCTTTCCAATTAAAGCCAGTCCAGCTAACGTCGAGGCTATAGCTAGTCCTTTCATAATTGGTCCGAAGAAGGGTATGCCTGTATAACTCATTATAAGTACGCTGAAACCATCTATATTTATCGACAACCCCAATACTACTAGAACGGTCGCGAGCAGAGCAGGTTTAAGCCCAACTGCTAAGTATAGGAAGTATATGACTATTTCAGCGGGATCATAAAGAAGGTAATTCAACGGTGGAAACGGCAGAAAATGGCTTACACCCGTAAGCTCAATCAAATACGCTAAAGCCCCAAACACAGTTGAAAGAGCTACAATACCGCTGGCACTTTTAAGACGGCTCACAGAGCTCTCTTCTTAAGAACCTACTTATATTTTTTACTCAAAATTTAAAAATTACTCAAATTTGAGTAATGCTTCACTTAATATTTATTTGAGGGGGTCATATCGTGTTATCAAATGCCGAATACAAATTGGAAGATCGATGAAGTCGATGTTACTTCCTAGCACAGATTCAACTATGGAAAGGCTTGAGTATGAAGAGCGAGGGTTTCTCTTAGTAGGAGTTACAACGACTCACTAAATTTAAGGATTCGTCATTTTTGGCTTTCTTGAAAATAGTCATGTACATAGAGTGGTTTTGAAAAAGCTAGAGTCCGCTTATCTACGTTGCCAGTCGTCATAGTGCATTTTCGCAGACTTGAACGCTTCCTCGGCCTATTCGCGGTAATTCTTAATGAGCTCATCTATCAAACTTACGACCTCTGATACTGAGCTCCTTTATTCAAAGGGCAATCTCAGAGTATTCTAGTCTTCGTTGCTTATGATTTTATATAGAGTTCCATGAGCTTAGCGACCTTGAGTAGGAGATGTTGGGCTTTTAGTCCTTCTCAAGCCTATGGTTAATGGCGAATAAGCCTTATCATGCAAAGGGCTAAAAAGAATATTTGAGGGGGGTTTGACAGGGACTATGAGCTTTATCCGAAAACCTTTAGATGAGGTAAAGGAGGCCTTAGTCAAAGAAATAGCTGGAGAAAATGTTGAGTTCAGAAGAGGGATATCTATTAAATGGTTAAGTCATAGTTAAAAGGTTAGCCCTTTGCATTTTTCACGTAACTCCAATACTAATGCTCCCGAGACCCCTTCAAGCGCTAATCTACATGCTACGGGGTCACCTTCGTAAGTCCATATTACCACTTTCTCACTTCCTAAGCTCTTTAACAATTTTATCAGATCGTCCGTCTCATGCTTTGTGTAAAAGGGGTTAACCTCGACCACTTCGTCTCTAGCGATGACGGGTACTTTGTTTAGGATGTAATCGTTGAATATAAAAGTGTATCCATCAAGGTTTATAACGTAAGAGTTCTCCACGACCGCGATGACACCCCCAAACTTTAACACTTTCCCTTTAATCTTCAAATCATTAAACACGCCCTCAGTTAGTTTTATTGGGTAATAACCAAGATTCACGATGCCCCATTTCCTCATAACCTACTGCATTAAACAATTCGCTCCATTCTATGTTTGAGGTTTCGTCTCCGCTCCTTCGACTATGGGACGAAGCTCGTATTTGCGCTCAATAATAGCTAAATCTCCTATAGATAGCGTTGAAGCCCAACCTTCGAACAGATTTCTAGCCGCGATATTTTCAAGTTCTACAAATGCGTAAGTGTATGTCGTATTAAGCCATTCCAAAGATTTCTTCAGTAGCTTTCTACCTATGCCTCTCCTCCTGTAGTTCTTATGGACTAGAAGACCGCCAAGCCATCCACAATTGTACATGTAGTTCATCGGATAGATGCCTCCAACGGTGACCTGATTAGCCTTAACCTCAAATATCCTACAAAACTCTAAGCGGCTGAACAGCTTGAACAATTGCGTATCTGCCAAGTAAGTAAACGGCTCGCCTTTATGATTGTTGAAAAGTTCTATTACGAAGTTTACATCGCCACACTCAGACAAGTCAAACCTCAAAGCCATACTACCACACTAAACTAAGATTACAATTGCACACTCCTTAAATTTTTGCAAATTTGTAAAGAGGTAATTCTATCCTTTGCGCAAGCACCTTTCTTTATCTAAGGACCCTTTGATTCTGAAGGCTCCCGGGATAAAGATCGATTAGAAACTCGTTCTTTACGACTATATGGAGGTGTCCTCCATAGCCTACTATACTCTCATCTTCGCATAACGCCAACTCAAGTTCTAATAGTTTCTCAGCCATAGGTATGGATCACTTACCCGTCCCCTCTTCAGCATCTAGGACTAGGCCGCTAGTTGGAAGGTAGGGCTCGATGTAGTGCCAGGTGATTTTGTCGCAAAGCATCTTGAAGTATGGAACATCGTACTCTCTATCATAGTCTCTGGCAACCCTTCCGTAGTAACTGATGACCCGGGTGGATTGGTCGTCGGACATTCTAAGCTTCTAATTCTAAATGGCTCTATTTAATGTCTAATGAATGATTCGAAATTTCTATAAGCTTTACATGCTGTAGAGCTCTGGCCTTCGTATTCAATATATGAATTTTTCTCTGGATTTGTGTCCGCATCCCTTAAGACTTCGATTTGTTTGGACGTTAGCTAAAGTGTTTGGCCATTTCCTCATTTCCCCGAACACTTAGTATCGCATCTATGACGTCGTCTATCTGCTTCATGCTTTTGTCCTTATATCCATCGTTAACCATTTAACGAGTGGATTCCCGCCACCCTTAAGGTTGGCTTCTAAAGCCCATTCAACCCTCATTATCCTGGGCAACATGACGCATTTGTAAATTTGGTTAGGTATCGCGTTTTTAGGTATTGGGTGAATGCCCTTTCCATCAACCTTAACGTGAGTTTCTATGGCTATACCATTCGGAAGGTTAGGTATGGTCCCCTTATTTAATACGTTCACGTATATCGGAGCCTTCACCCACGTTCCAAGGAATGGTATTTCGTAGCTATCGGCTTGTTTATCGCTATACATGGAGTCTATGAGGGGTACTATGACCTCCCCGCTCGCTTTCAGCGGTATCGATCGCGATACGGGCTTCGAAGTATCAAACGTTACCCTACTCATCTCTTCAATGTCCCCCCACTCCTTGAATTCTTATGGCGCAACCTATTTCTGAGCCCAGTCCTCCGTAGGGTCTGTACCAAAACTTCTTGGTCTTCAGATCCCAGTGGTACTTCCACGTCCCTCCATGAACGCTATCTCCTACAGTTAAGTAGTCATAAGTCTTGTACAAGTCTATAGCTTTTGATAGAATTGCAGGAAAACTTTGATTATAGCCTGGCGATAAGCCCTATTTTTAGCTTTTCCACGTCCAAATCAGAATATAATGCAAGGTAAATTTTTGGATTTATCAATTAACTGCGAAGTCTCCATGCCAACACTCAATTAATTGCGAGTCTTTTCTATTAAGCCAATGCATTTTTCCATAACGACACCTAATACCCTCTTTTTCTTCATCGGCACTTACTTCCCTGTTAAAATCAAAGTCGATTAAATTGTTGTCATGAATAATGGAAGTATTCGCACTCAATTCTGAGATGGACCCGGCGGGATTCGAACCCGCGATCCTGGGCTCCGAAGGCCCACGTCCTAGTCCTGGCTAGACGACGGGTCCTCTAAATACTACTTAAAAATGGGTTAGTTAAGTGTTGCTTGATCTTGGAACTTCAGGTATGACGTGTGTCCCCTCCGGTATCGCAATTAATTCAGCATCTCTTCTTGTCAAGGAGAACGCTATTTCTAAGGCTTCTTCAGGGCTTGAAGCGGGTATTAACATCATGTTTTCGAGCTCTTGAGCTGTTACACCCTTCGCATAGACGATTATACGAGTTTTTGTGAGGATCCTAGCCATTATCTGTGCTTCCCATTGATCTCGGATGGGTTCGTGCTCCTTTATATGCTCAAGTAGATCTGCAGGATTTTTAAACTTGGAAACCAGTTGGTAGAAGTGTTTGTGTGCTACCCCATCTCTGCACTCAGCTAGAAGCACTATTACACCGTTTGTTTTGACTAGAAGTTCACCTACGGCCATGCCCTTGACGGCCTGGTATAGGTTTCTATCAGCTGGATAGCCTCCCCCACTCACTACGACAATGTCCGCTCTTCTTCTAGCCTTAACCTTTATGAAGCGTTCTATAAACTCTACAGCAGACCTGTGGGTTTTAATAGGCTCGCCTGAGAAACACTTTGAAATCCCTCCTTCAGAGCTCAAGACAACGTTTACCACAGCATCGAGTCCAGACATGGAGGAGGCTTCGCAAATATCCTTGTATATTATATTTCCATCTAAAACTCCGAGCCTAGAGCCCGGATGATTTATCATAGCATAGGAGTGGTTTCTATAGGTCGTTTCAACACCGGAAACTCCTGGGAGAATAATCTTGCCTCCTCCGCTGTACCCTGCGAAGAAGTGAGGTTCTACCGTGCCGCAGCCAATCCGTAAATCTACTTCAAAAAGCCTACTGTTAACCCATAGAGGAGTACCCAAAGATGTTTCACCGAGGTATGTTAATTCATCGGTTTTTGAAACATCATGATTTACTATTTCAGCTTCTTCAAAGACTTTTCCACCTAGAAGTTCCTCAAGCTGTTTTTGAGATGCTGACTCATGCAATCCATTCGCTATCAGAACTGTAAACTCTTTAAACCCTTTCTCTCTAAGCTTTTGGATGACTGGCGGTAAGAGTTTACTCAGTGGAGTAGCTCTAGTGTAATCCGTAACTATGAGCAGGGCTTTAGACCCTTTCTTGATAAACGGTGTTACTGGGTTTTCTAAACTCCTTCTAACTTCATATCCTTCATCTATAGACGTTGGTGGTCTAGACGTTTTCAAGACATCTATGAGGTTTTTATCTGGTAGTTCGACCTCTATCTGTCCTCCACCGTATAGAAAACTAACTTTCAAAACGCCTCGCCGTGTATTTAAAGGTTTAAGCGGTATTTAAACATCCTCCATATACTTAAAAACCTTATGCGAAGACTTATCTAGGATAAAGTAGTTAACTGATACTGAGGTATTTCACTTTGGACGTTTTTGAAGCGATTAAAAAGAGAAGAAGTATTAGACGTTATAAGAGAGGAGCTGAAATCTCGGAGGAACATCTTCTGAAGATTCTTGAAGCAGCTAGATTAGCCCCCTCCGCTGGCAACCGTCAACCTTGGAGGTTTGTAGTAGTGAAAGACCCTGATGTTAAACGCAAACTCGCAGAAGCATGTAACAACCAAACTTTCATAGCGGATGCGCAGGTGGCTATTGCAGTGATTGGAGATCCATCTGTTTCACGATGGTATATGCAAGATCCCATGATAGCTGCTGAACACATAGTCTTAGAGGCTACAGAACTCGGTTATGGAACATGTTGGATAGGTGCATTTAATGAAGAAGCCGTTAAGAAGGTTTTAAACATACCTTTTGAGCTTAAAGTCGTATGCGTAATTCCAATAGGTGTTCCAGATGAAGAACCCCCAGCTAGACCTAGGAAAGCTATTGAAGAGATCTTCCACCTTGATAGATATGGAAACCCGTATAGGGTTAAATGAGGGAGAAGAATGGATATCCTGGAAAACCTCGACAAGTGCATAGCTGTAACCTACAACGCTATGAGGAGGACTGGTCTACTACTGGGTTCAATCGGATCCGATGGGAAGCCAAATCTCATGACTATTGGATGGGGATTGATTGGAATAATTTGGGCTAAACCGATCTTCCTCACAGCAGTTAGGATAAGTAGGTATACGCATAAGCTTTTGGAGGAAAGCGGTGAATTCGCAGTGAACGTTCCCACTGAAGATATGAGCGAGGCTTGTAGAATCTGTGGGACTACGTCTGGTAGAGAAGTTAACAAGTTCGATAAGACTGGTTTAAAGTGGAAGCGTGGCGAATTCGTCAAAGCACCGGTTGTAGAAGGATGTCCCATTGTCTATGAGTGTAGAGTCGTGTATAAGGATTCTGTTAAGCTTCAAATGCTACCCGAAGACTTGGTTGAGAGCATTTATCCAAGAAGAGACTGGCATGTTCTATACTATGGGGAAATCCTTAAAATACACGGGGAAGTTTAAAAATAACTATAATACCTTTTTTCCTTCATCATAAATACTTCAGCTTTTACTTTATTATTGCTTCCAAATGCGGATGGGAAAGACCTCGTTTTTACTCTATTATTCTTAACATCATCAGATATTTATCCGATATTCTCATAGGATTTATTTGAGATGCTTCAAGCTGAGTGGGAGAAAGCGGTTTTGAAAACTAAAAGCCGTAATGCTTTTTAAGGAGAGAGTAATGTATGTACCTGCTAAAGGTGAGGCTAAGTGTCAGCTAAAAAACCGTTTTACGTTAGGTTTAATGTACCTAAGGAGCTGGCGGATGCAGCCTATGAGGCAGTATCTATGATTAAAGACACTGGTAAAATTAGACGAGGCGTTAACGAGGTTACAAAGTCTGTCGATAGGGGAGTCGCTAAGTTGGTGATCATAGCTGAAGATGTGGACCCGCCTGAAATAGTAGCGCACCTCCCCCTCTTATGTGAGGAGCGGAAAGTCCCATACATATACGTGCCATCCAAGAAACAACTCGGCGTAGCAAGCGGTATAGAGGTGGCTGCCTCCTCAATAGCCGTGATAGACCCGGGAGAAGCGAAGGGAGTATTCGAAGAGCTTATCTCCAAGATTGAGGCTCTTAGAAAAGGTGGAAGATGATGAGTTCTAAAAGGCCTAGAGAAGAGGAGCCCAGCCCAGCTGAAGTCATTCAAATAATAGAGCGAACCGGTGTTACAGGTGAAGTAGAACTCGTTAGGGTTAGGATTTTAGCTGGCCATGATAAGGGTAGGGTGATCTCCAGAAACGTTAAAGGACCTGTTAGAATAGGTGATATCGTCCTACTTAAAGAAACTGAGAGAGAAGCGAAACGTATAAAGTAGTTGTAGAGGCGGAGTATATGCTATCTACAGCTAGAAAATGTTCTTTCTGCGGCTCTGATATACCCGTCGGATCAGGGATTATGTACGTTAAGCGAAATGGCACCATACTCTGGTTTTGCTCGAGGAAATGTAGGGTGAGTATGTTGGAGTTTCACCGAGACCCTAGAAAGTTTAAGTGGACTGAATACTATGGGAAGGAGAGAATGGAATAGTTAAAACTTGTTGATAAATTGTAATGGAAGGTGTCAACTTACATGAGGATAGTTGTTTTAGCCGTTCCGGGTGGAGGTAAAACCACTATAATGCGTTATGTTCAGATGAGGAAATCCAATGTAACGATCGTTAATTTTGGAGATTACATGTTTAAAGCTGCTCAAGAACTCTATGGCATTAAAGACAGGGATGAAATGCGTAAGAAGCTGCCGCCCGAAGACTATGTTAAACTTCAAGAGATTGCTGCTAGGGAGATATCTAACATACCTGGAGACGTTTTGATCGATACCCACGCATCCATAAAAATAGAAGGGGGATACTACCCGGGCTTGCCTGATGATGTTGTTAAACTGATGAAACCGCACTATCTAATCCTCTTCGAATTCGATCCCGGTGTTGTATTATCTAGACGTATGAAAGATATGGAAGGCGTTAGGGCGGGTAGAGACGTAGAGACATCTGAAGAAATCGAGCAACAGCAACAAGTAAACAGATTATTCGCAGCAGCCGCTGCGAATGCAGCTAGAGCTGTTTTACGTATTGTCAACCTACGCTTCCCTGAGAAGCATCCATATGAGCATGCTGAAGTAGGAGCTGAAGAGATTCTGAAACTCCTTAGAATGAAGTAGACTGATTCTTAAAGAGGGGGTAAAGCTTAAAAATCTGTACATTCTCTGAGTATGATATGGCCATATTTCTCAGGATACTTCGAGAAGATTGGGCTAATAGGGTTTTTGAAAAAAGAATGTACTACACTTCACTTAAGAGGAGATGGGAGAAGGGTTTAGAGTGCTTCTTCATTATGAAGACTGACGTTGGCGACTCCGTAGTAGGGTATGGCATATTAGAAGACTACAAAGCTAAGGAAGATTGGCTTAAAATTGGAGGAGAACATTTTATGGAGCATCCTTGGAAAACCGTTTTAAAATTTGGGAAACTTGTAAAATTCCAAAATCCAATACCCGTGAAAGAGCTTCAACTCGACCAGCGTTTAAAAGGCAAATATCTACATGGTGTTAAAATAGACCAATTCTTAGTGGATAGAATACTCAGCTTATTAGATCACTAGAGACAAAGTATTAAAAAATCGTGCCAAAATTTTACGGATAGAAAGAAATTTATATACCTTTTTATAGATTGAAAAATCGGTGGAAAAGTGTCGAAGGAAATAGTAGAAGAGAAGATTCCATGGCATTTCCTAATACCCTTCATGGTAATTCTTGGGATCTTTACTATGGCTGTAAACCCTCTGAACGCAACTGGTACATGGAGAAATCCCCCTGGGTATTCTGCAGCTATGGGTGTTGTCGTTATATGCTATTCGGCTCTAACAGCCCTACCATTTATATGCTTCTATTTCGCGGGTGCTCTTGGAAGGTTAAACTTCTTTAAAAGAA
>CALKCG010000148.1 GCA_938082915.1 uncultured archaeon
AGCCATCAGAGCTTTCTCCGCTCTTACAAAAATATATCCATGTGAAGCCCCTATGGCATATGCTGCTATTATTAAGCCCTCTAAAACTCTATGAGGGTCTGCTTCAGCAAGCATTCTATTCATGAAAGCCCCAGGATCGCCCTCATCAGCGTTGCATATAACATATTTAGGTTCACCCTGAGCCTTTCTACATATATCCCATTTTAACCATGTTGGAAAACCAGCTCCTCCCCTTCCTCTTAAACCAGACCTCTTAATCTCTTCTATAATTTCACCGGGTGGTGATTTTAAAGCTCTACTAAGGCCAAGGTAGCCACCATAGACGATATACTCTTCAATTGATTCAGGGTTTATAATGCCACAATTTCTAGTAACCCATTTCACTTGATACTTATAGAAGTCTATCTCCTCTAAGAGAGGAACTTTAGTTTCGCCTCTAGCATTACCCGTTCTACTTCTAAGAGCAAAAGCATTGCTGACATCACCGCTTAAATATTCGTCCAGAATTTTTCCGACATTTTCAGGGGCCACTTTACTGTAGATGACACTAGGTAATCCACTCTTACGTATTTCAACTAAGGGTTCGGCGTAGCATAAACCCATACAGCCAACGGGGATGACAGAAACTTTTAACCCCCTCTGCTTAACTTCTTTCTTGATTGTGTGGTAAACTTCTCCAGCTCCAACGGCTAAACCGCAACTTCCCATTCCTACGGATATCTTTACTCCACCTTTACCCTCTTTTATCTCCAAAATTTTCTGTAGTCTTTTCTCCCTACATTTCTCGTCTTCATGGCATAGTGGACCATTAACTCTACATACTATATAATTCTTACAAGGCTTTTCAATCGTATGAGTACAGTAATTACAGCACTTATCCATTAAACTCCATCCATCGATGTCCTTCAATAGCTCTCGCCTCTACGAGTTTATGCTTTAAAATTCACCTATATACTTCCATTCCATTATCCTTTCTTCCTCTGGCTGTAGCTCGATACTTGGAAACTATCTTACGGATCTTCTTAAAATCGACTTCACCGTATATTTCATCATTCACTTTAATAACTGGTGCTAGACTACAACATCCTAAACACCTGACTTTAAATACAGTAAAAAGCCTATCTCTAGAAGTATTTTCACCAGGGTTAATATTGAGCAAATTCAGTATGAAATTGTAGTTTTCAGAGTTGCCCTTAATATGACATGCTGTGCCCATACAGACTTGTATTACATATTCACCAGGGAGCTCCATACTGAATTGATGGTAAAAAGTAGCAACACCATAAATGTTGCTTAGTGGTACTTTTAGATTATTTGAAACAAGTTCTAAGCTCCATCTTGGAAGGTAGCCTAATCTATTCTGAATTTTCTGTAGAATTAAAATCAGAGTTTTTCTAGATCTACCATTACTCTCAATAACATTATCTATAATTTCCTCAATGGATTCTACGTCACTACCTCTGAACACTTGTTGCAAATCCTCATCCCCCTCTGTTCCGATATCTTCTGTAGTCCTATTCGCTACGCCTATAGTTGTATCCTTAAGAAGTACCATAGATGTTTGCAGAATTCTTCATACTGCTGTGGAGTAAATAGATGTTGAAGATCTTCCTCGAGATTTATCGGCTCGACTTCAGCAATCCACTCCTTTTCAGGGTTATTTTTTAAAATGGAGAAATTGTTCAAAACTTCCTCATTAATCTTTTTAATTTTACCGGAAATTGGCGAAATCAATTCAAAAGCTATCTTTCTTGTCTTCACAATCCCCAAAGGCTCCATCCGTTTAACTTCAACCCCAATTGGCTTCAATTCACAACAAATAGTGTCAGACCCATCTTTACTCAGTCCTCTAAAGCAATCACATATTTGTTGAGTTACTCCAATTCTAACAGTTTGTCCATCAATAACCGTTACCCACATGAGGAAGGGCGTGTAAAGGATATCTGAAAGGTAAGCTTTCTTACTCATGAGATATCACCCACCTATAACAAGCCATGAACGTTTTTAAAGTTTTAGACAAGAAAACTTGTCTAAATTTTAGATAAGAAAACTTTTATAGTCGTACAATAACCGCCATTTTATTGAAGGATCAGCCTGTCCATAAAGTACTTAGCAGAATTTCCATCAATCGGAAACTAGTAATGAGCAAAGCTCTAGTAAATTCCACGTACCATCAAGGGCTTTCCAGTAGTAAGTAAGACAATCGGCAACAGATGTGCAAATTTCCATGTTTCGGTAAGTATCCGAAAATTGGGTGGGTCATGAAAATCCATAATGAAACAACTACCGTGGAAGAAAATCCTTCGCTGTTTATAATCAAAAGCAACGGAGACAGAACGGCAATTCACTGAATTAAAGTCCATTGTTGTTGAGTTCTTATCACTTCTAGGCTGCTACAAGAACCTTAAGCTGTTTACTGTTGGAATAATGCTCCGGGCGGGATTTGAACCCGCGTCGGGAGGGTGAGAGCCTCCTATGCTTGACCTGGCTACACCACCGGAGCACTAAAGGAGGGTGATTTTTACAGTTTAAAGCTTAAATGCAGTAGGTAAATAAATTTTTACCTTTCAGCCTTATCAAAAGAGGTCTGAATGGAGTTAAGCAACGTTTAGAAATTTATCATAAAAATATGTGTAGAGGTAAATTAAGATAAAAGATAATTTGCGATAAAAATTCTAGGTTGGAAATGTTAGTATTCTTCGCCGTAGCCCTTTTCCTCCTTCTTAGAGGGCGGCGGTTTCGCTGCGACTACAACGTCATCTATTCTAAGTATTGTTATGGCAGCTTCTACGGCTGATGCTATGCAATGCCTTTTAACCAGGTATGGTTCGAAAACTCTGAGCTCTGCCATATTCTCTATTTTACCCGCGAAAACGTTAACACCATATGGTATTCCATCAGGCTTATCGTGGGCAGCTCTTAAAGCGACAAGTATATCTACTGGGTCGTGTCCTCCGTTTTCTGCAAGCGTTTGCGGAATCACTTCCAACGCTTCGGCAAAAGCCTCTATAGCCAGCTGTTCTCTACCACCGACCTGCGCGGCATATCTACGTATTTCTTTAGCTAATTCTGCTTCTATAGCGCCACCACCGTAAACTATCTTCGGCTCCTTAACAATATCCGCTACAACACATAGTGCATCGTGAATCCCTCTCTCTGCTTCGTCGACAACCCTTTCTAACCCGCCTCTGATTAAGATGGCTACGCTCTTTGGATTCTTGCAGCCTTCAACGAAAACCATTCTATCTTCACCTATCTTCCTCTCTTCAACAAGCTCCGCATATCCAATATCCTCAGCCCTCATATCCTCAAGATTCGTCACTATTCTAGCACCAGTAGCCCTCTCCAGCTTCTCCATATCCGACTTCTTGACCCTTCTAACAGCTAGTATTCCTTCTTTTGCCAGGAAGAACTGAGCAGTATCATCTATACCCTTCTGACAGAATACGACATTAGCTCCAGCGTCCTTAATCTTCTTAACCATGTCTCTAAGCATGTTTGTCTCCTCCTCCATAAATGCCTTCATCTGCTCTGGGTCTCTTATTCTAATTTCAGCACTTATCTCAGTCTTCTCTATTTCGAGTGGGCATGCCAGTAAAGCAATTCTAGCGTCTTCCACTCTTTTAGGCATACCTGGATGTACAACTTCCTTATCTATTATAAGCCCTTTTATAAGCTGTGTCTCGCTTATGCTTTTTCCAGGCTTCTTTATAACTTGAATATTGTCAACATCGGCTATAAGTTTTCCATCCCTCTCCTCAGTGATGCTTTTTACGGCTTTAACGGCTAAATCTGATAAATAGTCTCTGAAGAATTTAATGCTTTTGCTCCGCATGGATGTTGAAGCAGTATCTCTTAGAGATGCTTCGTCTTCTATGCTGACTGGAACCGCCACTTTATCTAAGACTTCCATTGCTTTTTCCAAAGCCTTCTTATAACCTGATGCTATGAGAGTTGGATGAATGTTTTTAGCCATAAGCTCCTCAGCCTTCTTAAGTAGCGCACCTGCCAAGATAACTGCAGATGTAGTACCATCTCCGACTTCTTTGTCCTGAGTTTTAGCTACGTTTACTAAGACCTTCCCAGCTGGATGTTGAACATCTATTTCATCTAATATCTTAGCGCCGTCATTTGTTATCGTTATATCTCCTATCGTGTCTACAAGCATCTTATCCATACCTTTAGGCCCTAGGGTTGCCCTGACAACTTCCGCTATTACTTTAGCTGCCGCTATATTCTGCCTTTGCGCCTCTCTACCTCTCTGCCTAGTCGTCCCCTCTTTAAGAATTAAAACTGGCATAGTCGTTACCTTACTCATAAAGTCATCACCTCTCAAAAGATGAATTTCCTAAGCGTTTTTTCAAATAGAAAAAGTAACTCAAAAACTTTTCTCTCCTATAATGCGTTTGACTCTTCTTTAAGTAAAATCTTCAGAAAATAAGTCTTATTCTATCCTGTCACTACTCTCTTAGCGGCTAACCTGATGTCTTCAGCTCTTACAGTTCTACGACCTGCATGGCCAGCTAAAGTACAAGCTTCTCTGCCAATCTTTAATGCAACCTCCTCCAGCGTTCTTCTGAGCTCTTCAGCTGCTGTTTCACTAACTCTTTCTGCACCGGCTTTCTTAAGTAAACGGTGCATAGGAGCGAGTTGTAAATCGGAATTAGTCGTTTAGATCACCCCAATTCCTAAATAACGCGTTAATATTTAACTTTTTTGGCTTTTAAACTCTAAAAAATCGATATTCATACAATATTCTTTTTGGAAAAATATTTTAAGGGCTTTTAATCTATATTTTGTCCATCGCATGGGCAAGATTAGACACGCCAGTATAAAGAGAATGGCTAAAACGCTTTTAGAAAACTATAGTGGAAAGTTTACCGTTGACTATGAAACCAATAAGAAGATGGTGGAAGAACTTGTAAACGTTTCCTCGAAAAAACTTAGAAATCTATTGGCGGGCTACATTACGAACCTCGTAAAAATACAGACTAAGGGTTCTAATGTTGAGAGTAGTCGGTAAGCATCTTCTGAGAGCCCGCCTCCTCAGCAGCTTTCAAAGACTTTTCTGATACCAGTCCTCCAACCTGCTCTTTAATCTTCTTAGAGATCTTTCTCCCTATCGTTGGAATACGAATAAGCTCCTCTA
>CALKCG010000149.1 GCA_938082915.1 uncultured archaeon
TTTTCAAGCAACAGTTTTTGCGCGGGAGGACGAGATGTTTAAGGTATCCTACTGACGACTCCTTCCATGAAATACTGCAATTATCTCCCAGCTAACAGTTTTCTAAGGCTATCTGTAATATCGTAGTTTAAGACGTCTGACTCTTCAACCCATATGAAATCTGCAACCTCTTCTGAAGGTTTAATGGAGAAAGTACCATTAATATACGCTGAGAAGCATATCAGTATGTAGTGAAAACGTATGGCACCTTTCTCATCCACCTCGATATAATCTATGACATTCAAAAGCTTGTCGAGATTAACAGTTAACCCAGTCTCTTCATAAACCTCCCTTAAAGCCGCTTCACGCACAGTTTCACCAAGCTCGATTAAACCACCTGGAATAGACCATTTACCCGAACCCGGATCAAACCGACGTTTAATTAAGAGGATCTTACTTCCAGACTTAATTAAAACCGACACGGCTGCAATTGGCCTAATAGGGTATTCCCTACAGTTTGAGCTCATCTTAACTACGACCGTATAGGTCTGTTTCTAAGAAAGGCTTAACGTTTGATTTAAAGATAGAGAAGAAAACTTAGATGGATTCACTTTACTCTTTTTACGTTTTAAAACGCTCTTTAACTGCCCAATCGGTTAGGCTTAATCCTTCAGCATCAACTCATCTATATTTCTTCTCTAAAGCCAAGTCTAACGCGTCGGCTAACGTCATAGCCTCTTTAAGGAGACCTGGGTCTGCACCTATCTTCTCACCTATTTTACAGCCTTCTCTAAGGGCTAATGTTGCAGCTCAAACGTATTCATCGCGAAACCTATACTCCGGCTTTCTTCCTTTTCTTACTTGATAGGCTACGTAGATTGGCCGCTTTTCTTTAAAGAATTCGTGTAGCCCTTCATAACCCTTCTCTTCTAAGATTGATGCAACTTTCTTAAACTTTCTAATAACGTTTTTAAGACCTCTCTCATAGGATTCGACGACTCTTCTGATATCTTCGACCGAGGAACTTTCATCTATTATTTCTTGAAGCTCCCTAGCTGCCCATTTAACGCTAACAGGAAAAGGGGCTTCTATAAGCGTTTCAAAAGAACCTATTTCAGGAAATAAAAGAGACGATTCCTCTAACGTTTGTTCACCGAAGGCTTTTCTAAGCTTTTCCCCCATTTCATCCATATAACTTAAAAATCTTGTGATGGGCGTTTTAAGGCATATATATGCATCATACCCTCGATATCTGGTAATACCAGACGATCCCCATGCTATTCGCATCATACCGTGAAAATCTTCAGCTTCTTTAGCTGCTAAGAGTTTATTTACCTCTTCTCTTGCAAAGTTTAGGTTAAGCCAGTCTATAGCAATTCCGACACCTATTTCATCATTAAGTACGTATGGTTTAGTATTCGCTTTATTTGTCGTTATCTTCGTTATTTCTTATAGAGGCTCTCTTCGGATAGAGTTTTCCGAAGACGGATTGATATTAAGCGATAGCAGTGGACCGTATGAAAATGGAGTCCAAGATGCGAGAATAATGGTATCTGAACGGGAAGAGTCCCAATATACGCCTGAAGTCTTTCAAATTTTCGATTAAAGGCTCCTTTTTCACTCTGGTGGACTTAAATTTCAAAGAGGAGTTAGACTCTAAATAAGTCTTCCTTGATTTTAGGAGAAAAGCTTAATGTTTTACAGTTTATCGATATTAGTGGTGCTATATTGACTAAGTTTTATGCAGACTTGCATGTACATAGTAGATATTCGGCTGCAACAAGCAGAGAGATGACCATCGAAGAAATCGATTTTTACGCCGCCGTGAAGGGACTTAACATAGTCGGTACTGGAGATGCTTTACATGGAGCCTGGCTTAAAGAGCTGAAAAGCAAACTCGTTGAGGTAAATGGTTCTGGGGTCTACAGAAGTAGAAGCGGTGGTTCAACACTCTTCATGATTCAAACCGAAGTTGCAACAATCCACGAATACGCTGGCAAAACTAGAAGAGTTCACCATGTTATAATCATGCCGAATTTAGACATAGCTGAAGAACTTAGAGAAAAACTCAGAAAATACGGAGAGTTGGACTCAGACGGTAGACCAGTACTCTCAATCAGACCAGCTGAGCTCGTTGAAATCCTTATGGAGACTTCCAAAGACATAGTCATCTTTCCGGCTCATGCCTGGACGCCCTGGTGGGGCGTATTCGGCTCCATGAGTGGAGTCGATAGAATGGAGGAGTGTTACGAAGACTCAACCAAATACCTACACGCAATTGAAACCGGTTTAAGTTCAGATCCATCCATGAACTGGAGGGTCTCGGCTTTAGACAAGTATGTACTTTTAAGTTTTTCAGATTCTCATAGTCCATATCCGTATAGACTCGGTAGGGAGGCTACGGTTTTCAATTTAAAGGAGCAAACATACAAAGAGATCGTTGAGGCAATTAAGAATAGAGAGTCGGGGAAAATATTAATGACGATTGAAGTTAACCCGGCCTACGGGAAAGGTTTTCAAAACCCCTGATATACCATTGGTCGGGTCATAGAAGGTGTAACGTAGGACCCCTATCGCCCGAAGATGCCTCTAGGCTCAATTATAAATGTCCCGTCTGTGGTAGAGCTCTTACAAAGGGTGTTGAAAGCAGGATTGAAGAGTTAGCCGATCGACCTAGAGGATTTAAGCCCTCAAACGTCATACCGTATGTTTCAACACTACCGCTTCATGAGCTCATAGCGCTATCCCATGGTTTGGACCCATCCTACGAGGGGGCTTTATCCGCCGGAAAGGTTTGGGAAACCTATCGAATCTTAACATCGAAACTTGGAAGCGAATACTCTATTCTCTTAGAGGCTTCACATGAAGATATTTTGAAAACTACGGGTAATGTCAAGTTGGTTGAACTCAT
>CALKCG010000150.1 GCA_938082915.1 uncultured archaeon
TACCTATTTTCGTATAGTTATCTATACAGGAGTCTACGATTCTAGCACCATCCGATATCTCACAGTGTCTACCGATTAAAACAGTCCCTTCTACTTCAATCCTCCCATCCCTTATTTTACGTATAATCTCCTCTCTTCTACGGATTGATTCAGGGCTTTCACCTTGTATCCAGATCGATACATTTTCGGAGATTTTTCCTCCAAAATCCTGTAAAGCCTTCAATCTGCCATGCAGTATTCCAGTCATAGCTTCAAGGTATCTTTCAGGTGTTCCAACGTCATACCACGTCCCCTCCAAGACGTATCCGTAAACGGCTCTATCGGTTTCAATAAGATAAGGTATAAAGTCGTAACCGAAGTCTAAACGCCTATTTTTACGGATCATACTTTGAACTCTATCCTCTTTAAACACCTCTCTAACATCTGGGCTGAAGAGGTAGAGTCCAGTATTAGCTAAGTTTGAAGGAGCTCCTCTTAAACTGGGTTTTTCAACGAATTCAGATATATACATGTCGTTATCAACTCTGGCAATACCGTATTCAGTAACGTCTGAAACAGGCATAAGCCCAATCGTTAAGAAAGCCTTCTTCTCCTCGTGAAACTTTAACATATCTTCTAAGTTTATATCGAATATATTATCACCTTGAACAGCAAAAACAGGATCTGTAACATCGTAGTACTCAACATTTACTCTAACGGAGTCAGCACTCCCATAATCGTCTAGGTTAGGCTGATACTTGATATGAACTCGCGGACTAATACCATACTTGGCTGAAAAGCCAACTCCAGACTCAAAATGATCGTGTAAACTCCTATAGTTTACATATCCTTTAACACCGAATATAAAATTCCTCACCCCTTGTTTAGCTAAAGTTAGGATGGATATTTCAATTAACGGTAAATTTACAATTCTAACACATGCCTTAGAAACTTCCGCGGTAAGAGGTAGTAATCGTTTAGCTATACCACCGATGGGGATTATAACCCTTAAACTTTCCGGTTTGATGTCAATCCCCATGTAAAATTAATGGTTTTCACAAAATTAAAGTTTAAGTATATGAAACGGGCTCAGTTCTTCTTCCAACTCTATTCCGATTTCAGGAATTTGCTTAGATATAAAACCGCGAGAAATATAACATGCTAGGTTGTCTTCTTGAACTCTACCCATATTCCCGGTGGGTCAGGTATAAATTTAAACCACTCTATGCCTGTCTTCTTAAGCCACTTAGCTAGCCATTCGGGTTTTCTCTTACACCATCATTCGCTCTCCTTTTTTGGACCGAGTTTTTTAACTTCTCTTTTAATGGCGTCGATAAGCCTGATCCTTATATCGGCAGGCATATATCTTCCTATAGCTCCTCTTAGGAGACTGATGACACATGTCTTCATAACACGGTATTTCAATCTGGAAAAATCTAGATGATAGTAAATA
This sequence comes from uncultured archaeon, assembly GCA_938082915.1. Classification (GTDB taxonomy): domain Archaea; phylum Thermoproteota; class CALKCG01; order B24; family B24; genus DTBU01. Next base: position 1,433 of record CALKCG010000150.1, read on the forward strand.
TTCGTCTAGCATTCTCACTTAAGATTCGGAATGCTACTTCCAAAGCTTCGTCAAGTTTCAGATAACCTCTATCCGCCATTTTACAGAGCTCTTCAGCTAAGAGTCCTTTAAATAGTTTTAATGCACCGTATGTTGCTTCAGCCACCCAGCAGTCTCCTCCCCACATAGCTCTACTTGAAAGCCCTAGTTCAACAACCTCCTTTAGTAGAAGTATACAGGTTGATGGAGATATTATTGGGAGCCAACAGAAATCTATGTAGACGTTTCTAAAGCTCACGGCTATTGCTGCGGTTTCTCTTATCCAAGGATATCCACCGTGGAAAAGTATGAAATTAACGTTGCTATACTTACGTATGACGTTTACTAGGTTCATGGGGCTCGACCCCTCTATGAGCGCTAAACCCGTATGGAATTAAACTGGAAAGCCGAGCTCGCTTGCTTTGCTTAGAATATAGTGGAGGATGAAGTCTTGGAATAGTCTGACGTCTCTAGAGTTTAATCCCAACCCTTTTTTATCGAAAACCCTTCTAGCTTCGTCTTCTCCAACTTCTTCAAACAGTATCGGTCTATCATATGCAAGGGCAGATTTAAGTGCAACATAGCCTCTTTTCCTAGCTTCCTCTAAAACCCGATCGATTAGATTCATGTAATCATCAAATTTTTCAACTTTAAGATTCAAGTATTCTTCGAAAACGTATGGGCTATTTCCATTGTGGTCTACAGCACCCCTTCTATATCCAAAGAGTAGCGAGTTTATTCTGAAGACTGGTTTGAAAAGTTCTGGATCGAAGCTTTCCCTCCAAATGTCCCAGTATGGGTCCCAAAGAGCCTTATCTATAAGAGCTCTTTCCCTGAATACTCTTCTAGTCCAGTCTCCACTCTTATACGCATCACGAATTAAATTTGAAGCCTCTATAAAAGCCTCTTCACTGGGAGGGTCCACGTTCACTCCATATATATCCTTAATAGCGATACTGCATGCTTTGTAGAAGGCACTTCCCGAAATCTCTCTAACGTTTTTTACAAGGCTTTTAAAGTCATCTCTCTTCGCAGGGGGTTTAGCGATCCAGAAGATGTAAGAGCCTTCGAAAATGTCGACGATAGATGGGTTTCTACTTGCTATGAGTTCCTGCGGATAAGTGTGTTCATGAGTGTCTATGACATGAATATCTGCTATCGTCTCGGAAATTTTCACGTGGGTAGGGTTCATAAGCCACCATTTACACATGTTGTTCTTGAAAAGCGCTTAAACTTTCCGTCTATTGTAGAAGTGGAGAGTTTATGAATCCTACTTATAATATTTCTTTGATTCTTCTAAACCTCAGATAGCTTCTCCTCCAACTCTGTTAAACGCGTATTAAGCTCTGCAGCAGCTCTATAGGTAATCACATAGACCTGCATCTTAATGTATCCTCCAGTAGTCAACTTAATCAATCTAATATACTGAACATTGGTCGGCGATGTATTATGCGTCTCCAACCCTTTGTAGGCCTCTATGGTGATTTTTGTAGATGGGTCTTTAGGTTGTACTCTCACACGGCTTTTCTCCGTAAATATGTCAACCCAATATTGGGTCTGTTGAAAGTTTCCTTTAAAGTGTAACTGTGTCTCTACTAGAGCGTTCCCCCTCTACACATGACTCCATCCACCAGTATTAAACTATCATGTTTAAGAAATACGAAAATCCACCCTGTCTTCGATAGTACATCAGGAGGA
>CALKCG010000151.1 GCA_938082915.1 uncultured archaeon
TCCTGTAAGTGTCGAACTTAGACAAGTGTTCGATAAACCAATCGTCCGGCACTATATCCACCTCTGGAATAGATATCTTCGCTAAACCCGACACTCTTTCAGCTGGTCCAAGTAGAAACGTTAAGGCAGATATCTCGTAGACACCTAAATCGAATAAAGGTCCTCCAGCCCTCTTCGTGAAGAATGTTTCCGCACCCCATATGGGTGGACTACGTCCAAGTCCTGCTCTAAACCAGAAGATTGCACCTATTTCCTTTAAAACTTCTTTAGCCTTAACATACTCTGGAAACATTTGAACACACGGTTCAACTAAAGCCTTCACACCAGACTTTTTAACAGCATCTACAGCCTTTCTAAGATCATCCATGTTCGTAGCTAAAGGCTTCTGAACCAAAACATGTTTGCCTACGTTAGCAGCCATAGCCACCTGTTTAGCGTGATCACCCATACCGGTAAGTATGAATACCGCTTCAACATCAGACTTCTCGAGCATCTCTTCATAATCATCGTAGTATTCTTCAACGCCCCATAGTTTAGCCACTCTCTCTGCTTTCTTCCCAACAATATCGCATACCGCTACAAGCCTTCCATATTTCTTAATAGCAGGTATGTAAGACTCATTAGCTATAACGCCACAACCCACAACGCCACATTTAACGCTCATAGCGGTCTCATCAATATCTGTCATACGTCCTTATAAGCGTACTTTTCTCTGTATAACGTTACTTTCGCTTAGAACTCGCTCTGACAATTCCATATCTCTGGGATAATTTTATAAGACCCCCCTCGGTTTTTCATTTTAGGGTTTATTTTGAAACGTAGATTGATGATAGCCACTTTCATCATAGTAATATACTGTATGACTAGTATTCCTAGATTCCAGAGAACAGCCTTCTCACAGCCAAATTGGCTCAACCAGGGTACTTACGTGGAATACAGTTGCAATGTATCTGTTTACAAGGGTGCCCCCTATGCTCCAACCACGGGAACTTTTAAATGGACCGTTATAAATCTGACGGATGGATACATTCACATTCTATATGAAATGCGTATTGAAGACGTATCGTTTGAGAAAACGTTTAAAATAGAGACATCCTCTAACCAGATTAAGGCGATAGACGATAGAATCGTAGAAAATACTACGAACTACCTCTGGATAGACTATACGCCTAGAATAGGCGACGTGATCCAACTTGAAAATCTATCAGCCGTAGTAGTAGACCTGCGATTAGTCTCTTCAAAACTATTCACAGATAGAGCCTGTTGGCTGACAAATACGACTTTCAATATAAACGGGCTTAATATTGGAGATTTAAAGAATGCAACGATGGATGGCTTCATCGAAAGAAGCTACGATTGTGAAACAGGTGTACTGGTAAGCTCCCGCTTCCTAATAGAGTTTAAAGATTCAAATGGGAAAGTCTCTCAAAGCTACTTTTCAAGCATACTCATATCTTCAACAAACATACCGAATTTGACGGCGAGTAGACAATATTCAAAAATTCCAGTAGCAGTGGCTGTTGCAATTTTGCTGGCATCAATATTTATGGTTGCTAGGAGAATCCTCCAAGTAAAACCACTCTGAGAATCGCGTCGACAATTAAGGGGGTTACTCCCGTGATTAACGCCTTGCTTCTAGGCATTTTAAACATAACGTAGAAAGCCATTACACATATTAGGCAGCTCCATATTGAGAATATGTATCCCATGTTTGAGAGAAATCTAGGTGCCAGCTGATTTTCCCAAGCTTTTCTATATGCATTAGTCATAGTATTTGCGATTTCAATATTTTCCATGTTTATCAGGACAAGCGTTACAGACGATGAAAGCATAGCTATCGATGTATCCACTCCCAATACTATCGTCAGCGGAGGTATTATAAACAGTATGGCTAGAGCCTCCACAACCTTCCCAATCACATAGGTGAACATAGAGTATGCGGTGACCATTAAAGTACTCGTGAAATGCCTCTCCGTTTTAAGTATCCACATCATTACGTAATAGATGATGCTGTTTCTGAGAATATAGTAACCATAGTTTATGAGAGACATTACGGCTATTTGCGTAGCTGTTGCAGTATCCATTAGGGAGGACTTATAAGGCTCCAAAGCGTTAGAACCTTTAAGGATAAAAAGCTCTGTTTTGAATAGCATGAAAAGCTGCCTATTAACTAAATCCGCTAATATAAGTATCACCAGAACCGCTATAGGACCACCTATATCTGGGTTTTCAAAGATCTCTACAAAAGCCTTCAAAGGATTAACCGCAGCCAGCCCAGCTCTTCGTAAAAACTCTTTAAGCCACAGTCCCGACCACTTAAAACCTGAATACATAGCTTTCAAGATAGATACAACTATAGCTTGTACTTTCTCACGACGCGTCTTAGCTTTTCTCCTCCTAGGTCTCCTTCTAGGTTTCTCCGAGTCTAAACCACCCCACCCCTTTAAGCTCTTAAGACCTACAGTCCACCATATCGTACTAAACTTCTTAAACCTTAAATCTCTTATTATTAAATTCACAGGTATTTTAACTTAGTTTTCAATATTTGGATCGCCTCCTCTTTCTGAAGAGCACTACTCTGTTGAAGGCTGTCCCATAATCGAAACCAGCGTCGATCAGCTTGAATGTCTCCTCTATCGTTGAAACCGTCTTACAGTAAAGCTCGTCGTTAGATGCTTGAAACTTCTTAGGTCTTCTAGTATCGCCCAGCTTTTGGCCTCTTGAACTCGTTCGCTATTATTGTTGTTGGCTTATGCAAGAACGAAGTAGATAGAGACTTCGTCACATGTTTAAACATACTCAATATGTAGATATATGAGTTCACCTCGAAAGCCCTCTATGAGTTAATCGAGGAAGAAGAGTCGGGTAGAGGTAATAAGTTACTACGTATCTCTACTTAGCTCAGAACTCTAAGATCCGGTTGAAAGATATGCGTAGCCTAGTTTTGTTTCTACGAAAATAGAGAGAGCCGTCTCAAATATCCTTCAACCATACTGTCTCAATACCTTTTACGAGCTTAAAGTGTTCATCGTCTGTTATCACGACTCCATGTGTATGAATTAGGGCCGTTGTCGCGATTATAGCGTCAGCTAATGGAATTCCCGGGGTTCTTAAAACCACTTCTCCAGCGAAGTAGGATATGTCTTCAGTTATAGGAATGAACGGTATATTTGAAGCTTTAATGGATGCGACCCTCAACTTCACGGTATCCATTCCAACCAGTCTCCCCATGGTGCCGTAAAGCTCCGTAATCGTAATAGCAGATGAAGCTACTTTAAGTTCTCCTTTCAATACTCTTTGAATAATCCTCTTGGTCTAATTGGCTACCTCTCCATTCTCTGGATTATAATATGAGAAGTAGAACCTCGTATCCAAGACAGCTCTCAACGCCACTCCTCACGCATCCTGTTAGGCAAGTTCTTCAGCTCTTTAACATCATATTTCCCAACATCAACACCAGCTTGTTCTTCTAAATTAGGAACCAATTTAACCAAGAGGCCATCGCCAACATCTTCTATCAGCACCCTGACTCCTTCTTTAATTCCATACTTCCTTCTGTACTCCACTGGAATAGTCACCTGCCCCTTCCTCGTCACCAACACTTCCTTCATTCAATCACTAGTACTACTATAAAGTAAAAGTAGTATCTAATCATTTTTGTCCAACTTTTAAGAAGATGCCTTACCTTAATATTTAAGGCAATCTCAGCATAAGTGCAAGTATGGATTTTTACGGCCCTCTTTAGAATCTGAATACTGTGCTCTGGATAAATGGGATTACGTAATAAGACCATAAACCTTACTGTACCAACTCCCTGCTTGGGCTTTATAGAGATGGCCATCTACACTTCGCGAGAACATCTGACAAAACTTATGTCCTCAGAGGAGGGCATTTTCTAATACTGCAAGAAAAGCTATACTATGGAAATTGAACTTCAAGATAATCACATGGTACGAGGAATGGTAGAAGACTATGAACATCCAATCCTAATATTAAGTTGGATAGCTAATAATCAAAAGCCACTAGACATTAGTGATTGAGAGTAGGAGGTTTCAGGGAATTTGGTGGAGGGAAATCTCTATATGGAAGTTGGGATTTAATATATTTCCAATATGCAGTAGGAGCAGTTAACATCCTCAAATTGAGGTGCTAGGAATGAGCTGTACTCCTTCTCTTCAACTCTATGATGATAATCGAGGCTCCTCCCAAAGAGACAACTCCACCTAACACGCTGAAAGTATAGTCCTCTTCAATCCTATGCTTCATAACCGGTCCTACGTATGTTGAGAGTTCGTCGTCCATGTCAAAGCATATTTTAGCCGGACCTGTCAGGTCGAAGTATAAAATCTCCAGGGTATGTTCGCCTTTGCTCAATTTGACCGTAGCTGTCTTCTCTGAGTAACCTCCTACGTTGTTCCAGGAATCGATGATAAGTTCCTCATCTATAACTAGTTGGAATCCATCATCCCCTCCAAGTTTAAAGCACGTGTTCATATCCCTAGGGGCATAGACCTCGGCTTTGGCGTAGAAGCCAACGTAATCGGAGTAGTTACCGAATGGGTTACTCAAACCCCAATCGTAATGAAACTCGGCTGGGAAGGTGGAGTTGCCTATAACATCGGTTAACTTGTAGGCGACGTATGTTACACTCCATATTTCAGTGACTTCCAGTTTTTGCCATGTGACCCCCCACTCCGTCGTCTTAGTAACAATCTCCTCATACGCTACCTTGCGAGTTTTAGGTCCCCATTACTGCAACTACTGCTCCAAGCACTATGATGATTATTCCAATGACAAGGAGCTTCGAGGTCATAGGTCTAGCTGATGGTGACTTTTCCACCTCCACTTTAAGATGAGGGCTTGTGTTAAAAAATAAGGGAAGAGGGTGAATTTATTTTGCTCCGCCCATTTTGCGCCTTAGTATGGTTGGAGGCAATATGGCACCCAACGCCGCTAAAAAGCCTCCTAGGAAGCCCACTCCTCCGCCGTTCGTCCGCGTGCTCATGGCCTGCCTCCAATCTGCAAGCTTGATGTCGAAGGATGCGTCTTGACCACCATACCATTCATACCATTTAAGCTTCAACTCATGCTTGCCGGCTGAGAGCTGGTACTCTGCTTCATCTATCGTATAGCCCCTCAGACGCCACCCATCTATTACAAGTTTGCCGTCTACGAGCAACATTATTCCATCGTCGCTGCCAGCTCTGAAGATTACTTTAAGATCTCTTGGGACATCTACGACTAGAGTGGCTTCGAAACCAAACGTATCAGTCCATTCTTTTCCGGTCGGATCTGTGTACGTTATCCCTCTGCGGACGAACCTAGCTGGGAGCGTCGACGAGCCTATGACTTTACCGAACTTTCCAGAGGATTCTGTCACTTCATACCATGTAACATCCCACTCCCTTCCACCGGTAATGCTATCGACTATTGCCTCGAGGTCTGCCTCCCACTTGAAACTATATGCTATTGCCGCAAGCCCGGCTATCAGTAAGATCAAACCGGCTATACACAGCGGCTTATACATAGCATCACCCCCTAGAACGGTATGAAGAACCTTGCTGCGCTGAGAACAATCCCTATGAATATCGCGGCCAGTGTTCCGGCTAACGCTCCCCCTATGAATGCTACTCCATGCTCCTCGTAGAGCTTACTTCCACCTATCCTGAGCGTAAGCCATTTAGCTATCCAAGCCGCTAGGAAAGCGGTCCAAGTCCCAGTCCATATTTCCCTGGCCGCCCCACTTATGAGAAAGCCCACCGGGTGTATTGGCCACCATACAAACCTCATCCTTAAGAAGTCTAAGGCAGCTACAACGATGAAGCCCGCTACGAGGAAGAGAGCGATCAGGTCTGGGCCGGGTATCTTGGTATTCCAGTTTTCGCGAACTATCCATGCGCAGCCCCATCCAGCATCTCCACACACAGGAGCCCTAGCACCCATTATGTTGAACCACCATACTCTCAGAACCATAGATATCGGCAGCCCTATGAACATCGTAAGAGCCATCAGGTAGAAGGCGGTCCTATAGCCGACTTTTGCACGGCTTGCTAGGGCGAAGCCCTGCATAGTAGCCTCAGCCCAGGTATGTACGCCGGCTCCAGCCGTGTTGACTCCGTTTATCAAGATCTCAGTACTCCATATGTAGTCGTTCGTGTATGGTGTTGGAGCCTGAGGCCAGATGAACTTGAAGGGCCAAGCAGGCCACATAGCTCTCTCCTGGAAGTAAGCATAGCCCGTCAAGCCTCGAACGTAGGATTCACCTATGATATAGACTATGCTTATTAGAAGTGCCACGAGTGCTGGAATAGCTGTAGAACCTAAGCTGACCATGAATGCTAGGAAGACTACGCAAGACCCTATTATGTAAAAGTATATTGTCCTGTAGCTGAAAGGCTCCTTGGACACTTCCATTGTGGTTTTTCCAAATGCAGACCTAATAGTCTCTCTAAGGTAATCCCTACTACGCCATATGATCATAGCGACGAGCCCTACCCCGCCTCCTACGAGGCAGAGCCAACTCCAGTAGTACGGTGGACCCCATGTAGGAGAAAGCTTATATCCGGCAAAGCCCAGAACTCTGCAGCAGCCTCCTAGTTGAAATATTCCAGTGTAGTATCCGAAGTAGTAGGCTATTTGGGCTAGTATCATCAGTAGGAATGTTAGACTCCACATGCTGAAGCTTATGTCGAGCGGGGCGAGATAGGCTATTATAAAGTTGAGCGGCTGCATATTCCACCTCATGAAAGCGACTATGGTTGAACCTAGCTGCCATGCAATTGGATTACCCCATGGTGCGACAGCAGCACATCCATTCGGACTCACGTTGTTTGCACGCCAGCCTATCATGTCTGGCCACCATGGGAATAGGTAAGTTAAGAGTATTTGAAGGTTTATGGAGAAGCCAATGAGTATCCCTAAGAGGAAACCGATGTTAATCCTTCTTTCATTAATACGGCTCGGTGCCTCCCACATGCCTATCATGAATGGAAATGGTAGCTTCTCAACTTCGATCCATCTTTTTCTGAAGAGCAGCATTAGGCTTGACCCCAAGAGGAAGTATGCGAAGTGGTGGAAGGTCCAGAATGCTATTGCAGGCGCCCAGCCAGCCCAGTTTATATTCCAAGTCCCCGCCGTCTTAACAACTCTTGTGACTTCAAGTGGAACGAAAAACCATGTCTCCCTCATCACATACCACTCAGGGCTTTGAGCAGCAACAGAAAACCTATAGGTATATCCTACTGGTAAAGCCATCCAGCCGCTCATACCTCCGGCATTAGCCATACCCATGCTTGTAATTAAACCTATCAAGTAGAGGTAGGCGAGCGATTGGGTCTTCTTCGTAAACTTGCCGGTTAGAGAGGCAGCCAAGGGTAGCAGCATGGCGAGGACGGGCATTGTGGCAGGTATGCACACTGTCCCAAGACCATAGATACATGCTATGCCAGATACGTAGAGAACGCCATTAGCGATGTTCACGACAATCGACAATATCACTATAAAGGCAATCCAAAGGGGCCAGTTAATCTTTTCCTTAACAATTTCCTCCGACATTTTCCTCAGACTTATTAGTCTATTTCTGAAGCTATATATATTTTATTATGTAAGTCTTCCTAATTATGTTGCGTCAGCCTTAAACGTCCGGTGTACACGGGAAAAGTTAAAACGCATCTATTCTGAAGGGATATGTCGGCTGAGGAGAGGCGGGAGTTGGCTTGAAAAGAAGAAGTCCAGAGCCATACACTATGACAAGGGGACGAAGGACAACCATCATAACATAGTGTAACTGCGGGGCTGAAATCTACTTATCCACATAGGCATCTATACCTCGTATACCGTCCTAAAAAAGGAAAAGATGGGAGCTCCGCGGGGATTGTTCTGGAGAAACCTCTATAAAGGGTTCGTAACAAGTACTTTAGTGTACTGTTAGACGTGTCCAATTTCGGTAGTTAAAGGGGTGGAAGTTGTTGGTGTTTAAAAAACGTAAAGGGCGTAAAAAGAAGATTTCTTCAACAACCCCGTTCCTAGTTCAACTTTTCAAAGACTATATTAAAGACTGGAAAGACTATCAAGGTTTTGTCGTCTGTACCCCTAAGAAAATGCTCGGTTATACTAGGCTCTTAATATCATCTAGAACCGTAGGCTTCTTCGATAGAATATGGATTGTATCCGGGGTTTTAGAGTATGCTGGTAAGGAATCCATGGGTAGTTTTGAAGCTGAATTATACCGGAAGCTTAAACCTTTAGAATGCAACATCGTCCGTAGAGGCTTTATACGTAAAACCTGGTACTTCAAGACATCACCCTACTTAGAGAAGATCAAAAGCTTAATCCCTGAGTTTGAAATATCAAATAGACTTGCGGATCGACTTAACAACTCTACTGAGGTAATGGGCTTAATTAGATCGGTGAAACCGGATAAGTTTTCAATTTCACTGCTCTCACTTCCAATAGAATACCAACCTTTTGCGAGGGATGAAGACGCCGCTGTGAAAGGTATGGTTGAATTCTACAAGTCTCCTGAAAGCATAACGTGGGTCGTCACGTTAGAGGGTATGTTCAATAGATGGATTGGAATAGAGAAGAAGGGGCATGAAGTTATGGATCTGATGAGGAGGGTATGTAAGATTATACTCGAAGAGACAGAATTCATACGTAAAAACTTAACGACATCTTGATCATCGGATTTATTCCTCCAACCCGTTGGCTATAGCCAAATGCTTGAGAGGCTATTACAATATTGGAAGCCCACTCATAGAGAAGTTAAATGGGAAAATGTAAAAAGCTTCATAGGATTTGTTACATTAAATTTAAATATGGCATCGTTCAAATCTACTTTTGAATGCGTAAATCCATTTTAATACCCGGATTAGTTTTAATAGCTTTAGGCGCTGTAATCATCAGCTATGGACTTCAACTCAGTCAACAATGGGATATAGAAGCTGGTGAATGGCAAGTCACTTGGTACTCTATGCAGAATACTTATGGAGTTTGGGGCGATGTGATAGCAACCGGTAGATTTCCAAAGACCTTCAGCTACGACCCCCTCGAATACTCCTACAGGGAAGAGCCCATAGGGTTTAAAGCTCTCTTAGAAGTAAATGTTCCAAGAGATATGATGGTTCAATTCACCATAGGGGGAGACGACGGTGATATAACGCTTTTCCTAGATGGTGATATATTGTTAAATCTTCCATGCCCAGATCCAAATGTTCAACGATCCATCGAAGCGTACTTATCAGCTGGAAGACATATTCTTGAAATCGAATACTACCAGGTTTTAGTGGAAGATGACGCTGCCGCATTATTCAATATGACCATACCAAGACAGCAAGAAGTTATGGGTATAGCGATAGGAGGAGGGGTATTAGTATTCATAGGGATAATTCTAGCACTATTAGGGTTCCTAATGAAACCCAGGAAAATGTAGCTTAAATATAGATAATTCAAGGCCGTAGAAAGACTTAGTGAAGGTGTTTTCTTACTTTTCCCTTCCGAAGTCTAGAAGTTATAATCATGGTAAGTCCAACGATGATGATAACTCCGCCTATTATTCTGCCATACCAAGACTCGCCGAAAGTAACCTTCTCATCCATTTTAAAACTCAGCACAGCAGCTCCGTGCCATTCAAACCACCATATTTCCAGCGTATGAACCCCGCTCTCTAAATCGACTGTTTTCGATCTCGGCTCATAGCCGTGAAGCCCCCAATTGTCTATTGCAAGTTCTTCATCTATAAAAAGAGCACTACCGTCATCGCTACCTAATTCAAAACGGATCCTTCCACTATTGGGAACGTGTATCTTTGTCTTAGCCATAAGACCTATTTCGTCTTGGGAGCCTGTGTATATTGCAAAGTCTGGGTCGCTCATAATGAAGTCGAAGCTAGCTGGGAGGATGGACTCATTTACGGGGATTCCAACATTACTAAGAGGCGATATCTCCGTAGGAACTGAAAACACCCTGAACCAAGTGATTTCCCATGTCTCCATTTCTATAGGTGCCTCCGAATAACCAATCGGTAATCCGACCATTAAAACTACAATTCCAATCACTAAGACTATAATACCAACTAGAGGCATTTTTCTCAAACAACCACCTGGAGAAACTTTGTAGGAAAGAGTTATATGTCTTATTCTAAATTGGAGCATGCATTCTCATTCAATATAGTTCTGGATAGTATCCGGGTAGAAAACCGAATACCCCCTCATCATTAAACCATAGCGTACCAGCGTCTGGATACTGTATCCACTTAATAGTTCCCGTTGTAGGATCCAATTGCCACCACGTCTGCTCAGAATGGTCATACCAAACTACCCAAGCGTGAAGTATGAACATTCCGGGTTCGATTTCTATGGGGCCGAGTCTAACGTACACTTCATCTTCTTCAGAACGGAATTCAAACGTATGAAATTTTATCAGAGATGCGAGCAGAATCGCTAGGTCTTCGCAATCTCCGTAGAACCCCTCCGTATCGTTAACTGTTTTCAATGTTAGAGTTGCCTCCGGGGTTGCCCAAGCCTCTAGACATCCGTAAGAGAACATGTCATAGCAATAAACGATGTTTTCATGGACCCAGCTTAAAGCCTCGCGTACAGTTGAGAAATTCAACTCACCAACATCTGTCTCATTCCACCGAATCTTATGTATGAATTCATCAGCTTTATCATCTTTATGAGACTTCGGAGTACCCTCAGTTAAAGCATAGTTGATTGAAATCCTACATTTATATACTAAAATGTCTTGATGACACTTGCTCTTTAAAACCCCCCTCAAAACTACGTGTACGCTCGCAACTATAACCAGAATTGCTACTAATATTTTTAATGAATTCTTCCGCATGGCGGTACACTATGAATTTACATAATAAACTGATTTTTAAAATTGATGTAAATTCGACTGAGCAATCACGTACTGCAACCATTACACGATTTGCATAGCCTGGTATTAGCCTTCTTAGCATCAATTACGTATTTACTAGCACATTTAATCTTGTGGCTTGGCTGAAAGCGTAAATCATCGATGGAAGTCTGAGGAGCCTTCACGTCAGACCTTGAAGGGAGGGGTATCTGCATCCTTAGTTTTAGGCTAAACTACGACGCTAGATATATAGGCGGAAATTAAGCTATATTTCGAGGTGTGGATGTCGGGTGAACGTGCAGAAGAGTTGAAAATAACTATACAAACACTGACGTGGGCTGTTCCATCACCGCGTCCGATGGTGGAGATTGCTCCATGGGCGTTAGGCGGGTCCATCTTCATGGTTGTTATGAATTTCCCTCACGTAAGATTCCTGTGGACGCCAGACCCAGTCATATGGTCGCTTAGGATTGGACAGGTGGTCTCCACGGAACATGGATGGCGACACTTATCTGCAGTATTGTAAAGTGGTTCATTACTTAGGATTCGAGGGGCAAGCTTTACGAGTAAAAAGCAGTACCATTCACTAGAGGCTTCATACTCGGAGCCGTTTTAAACGCACTAATAGCCGGAATAGGAGCATTTATAGTGTACCGACCAATGCAGAACCTTATAGAGCAGCTCCAACATCCCCATTTTTTCTCACATAAATCATCCGCATGATGTGGGGAACAACTATAAATTATAGAGTTAAGTCAACGTTTCTTGACAAATCCATATTTACGCGTATTCTAGTGAATGGTAAGATATACATAAATATCTGTTTGTCGCGATTCCAACATTTTCGATAGGTCCTCTGCGGAATTCTTCAAATTCTCCAACATCGTTCCTCCGCAATTTTTCAGAGTAAATTAATCTAAGCGGTTCGCCCTCTTCACATAAACATAACTCCATTGAAAATGTCGACTGATAGCGTGTTTACTTGAAATACGATAAGAAAGCTTAAAGCTCTGAGGTGGGTCTTCGATGAATTTAAGTATCGAGTTTCGGTTTAAAGTTTGAGCGAGTCGCTCGAATATAGTTGAAATGGGACGTGGTCCCAGCAGGCGGGAGTACAACTATGTGCTCTATCTAAGGGCTCCCTCGACAAAGCCTAGAACTCGATATGATGAAAGGCTCAGCCTCGAAAAACCGAGAATCTCCCGACTTTAGCCGTGGGGATGTCGACTGAATGGTAAAGGTTAAGTTCTTTCAAGCAATATCTTAGTGGAAGGTGTCGGCTTGTCTAACGTTTTCATGGTTGATGCGAGATCTAGGAGTAGCGAGGAAAGTCTTATTAGAAAACTTGAACTGCTTATGGATAAAGCGGGTCTCCCACATCTTATAAATCCTGGTGATAGAGTTGCTGTTAAAACGCACATGGGTGCGCCTTTGACTACACGCTATTTAAGGTCTTTCTACGTAAGAACGGCAGTCGATTATGTTAAGAAACTGGGGGCTGAACCTACGGTTGTTGAAACAACTGGGTTGGGTTTATTAGATCCTAGGGGTACGGCTAAAAAATACCTTGAAGTAGCTTTAATGCACGGTTTCTCTGAGGAGACATTGGGTGCTGAAATACTTATAATGGATGGTGAGCTTGGGTTGGACTGCGTTAAGGTTGAAGTTGATGGGTTTAGACTTAAGGAAATATCGATACCTGAAACTCTTCTGAACTTTGACTTCATATTGAACTTGACGCATTTTAAAGGACATGAAATGACCGTTTTCAGCGGAGCAATTAAAAACATTGGAGTAGGCTGTGTAGGTAAAGAAACAAAATACTTTATCCACTATTTAAATAAGCCATCTGTCGACATCACACTATGCAATGGATGCGGTGAATGCGTTAAAACCTGCCCTGTAAAAGCCATACACATGGTCAACGGTAAAGCCGTATTGAATCAAGACGTATGCTATGGATGTAAAGCATGCCAGATCACATGCCCAGTTAAAGCTTTAAAATCTACGAGGATTATAGACCCATTTGAGATCCAGCTTAGAGTATTAGATGCAACCTACGGGATTCTTAAAACCATAGGTTTCAACAAGATTCTAAATGTGAATTTTCTACTGGAAGTCGACTGGAGGTGCGACTGTGAACATCAACAACTCGGCTGGTCTGATCTACCAATTGTCCCAGACATAGGAATTCTCGCTTCGAAAAATATCGTTGCTGTAGATAAGGCGTCCATAGACCTCGTGAACGCAGCTCCAGCCATACCCGGGTCACAAGCGTATGAGGTTGGAGCTATAAACCCAGGCTCAGATAAGTTTAAAATGCTTTACCCTAAAGCAGATTGGATGTTTATGCTTAAGAATGCTGAAAAAATTGGTCTGGGGTCTATGAACTATACGCTTATTAAAATCCGTTAGAAGGTGTTTAAATGTCGAAAATGCATAAATATAGATTGAGCATCAGAGAAATTAGAAAACTTACACAGCTTATTAAACAATTCTTCGGCGTAGATTTTGACCGGAAAGCCTCATGGGAGGCTGTGAAGATCGATAGAGAACGAGAAATATACATAGTAAATGGCTTACCTGCGTTTATACGTATCGGTGAGGAATTATACCCAACCGTGGTATGCGTAGAGAGGAGGATGACTCTACTCCCCAAAGTCATTGTAGACATGGGTGCAGTCCCATATATAGTCAATGGTGCTGATGTAATGATGCCTGGCGTAGTTAGGATTGAGGGCTCATTCAAAGGTGGTTGTATAGTGGCTGTTTCCGATGAAAAATATGGAAGAATTCTAGCAGTAGCACGTAGCTTAATATCTTCCGATGTAGCTTCTGAAATATCTACTGGTAGAGGTTTTAAAAATATCCATCACGTTGGAGACGTTTTCTGGAAAATCATGAAAAATCTCGGACTCGTATAGCGTAAAACATAAATTACCCGGTCATCTTGGTTTGATAAACCTAAACGTGTGTGAAATACAAGATTTATCTTAGTGAAAACGTACCATTTCTTCTAAGCACGGCAGGAATTAGGAAGGAAAGTTTAAACAAACTCGTAAATTGGATTCGAATCTGTCGATATTCTTCCACCATCTAGGAGACCCTTAGGGAGTGTAAAAAGCCTCTTTTTAATTCTAGGCTCATAAAACTTGAGGTTTACTCCCCTTTTCTTTATACGTTTGTCTTCCTCTTCCTCGCTTAAATCAAGCGGGTTGAAATGTTTAGAGCCTAAAACAATTCCCCACTCCGCGTCAAAAGACTTTATAAACGTAGTATAGGCTACGGTTATGGGGAAAACTTGTTTAACCGTCTTGTAAATCGATTGGAAGCACTCACTAGCAGATCTAACATTCTCAGCCTGAATGGCTGCTATCCCATCTTCACTTAAAATTCTAAACACCTCACCGTAAAACTCAACAGTATACAGGTATATGGATGGTCCGCCTTTTAATGGGTCTGTAAGGTCGCATATGACTACGTCAAATTTACCGCTTTCACAGTTTTCAACAAATTTCCTTCCATCGTCGAAAACCAATTTTACTCTAGGGTCGTTAAAGGAACCTTGATGGAGCTCTGGAAAGTATCGTTTAACGATCTCTATGAGTTCTTGGTCTATGTCAACCATGACAACTTCTTCAACCGTATTATGCTTTAAAACCTCTCTCATAGTGGCGCCTTCGCCACCACCTATAACTAGTACTCTCCTGGGGCTTGGATGGGTTAACATGGCTGGTTGAACAAGAACTTCATGGTAAACATGTTCATCTCTAAGTGAAGACTGGATCTTTCCATCTAGAATCAACGCTTTGCCGAGCTCTGAAAGCTCTAAGATGTAAACCTCTTGGTATTTGGTTGAACCCACATAGTGTACATTGAGTATACCGTACATGTGTGCACTTCCAGGCGCCTGCATCTCTACAAACCAGTTCGACAATGTTTGCTTAGTTCTATCCCCCACTTTCTCAACCCCTCGGTTTTAACATTCCTCTTTTGAGCTCTATTACTTGAACCCTCTTAGGCTTAAGTGTATCTATTACATATTGTAACTTCTGTAACTCCTGCTTGTTCAGCAACTTGTTTTTGCGTTCTCTTCTCTCCTTTTTCTATAGCTGCTATATATAATGCTGCAGCTGCTATACCTGTAGGCCCC
>CALKCG010000152.1 GCA_938082915.1 uncultured archaeon
CCCGTAGCTTACCAAGATGAATACGATGTACATGAAGAGCAGTTTTGCTCCCTCCCTCCAGCTTATGCTCTTATTCGATAGAAAGTACCACAATAGGAGGTTTGCCATAACTGAGAACGTAACTAGATTGGAGAAAGCAGCCATATTGACTCTTAAATCTGAACCGAGTAGAGCTGCGCCGAGGATACACGTTATATTTGCAAAGCAGCTCCCGACGATATTGCCTAAGGTCAACTCTGTATGCCCCTTTTGAGTGGAATCTATGCTTGTTGCCAGTTCCGGTAGGCTTGTTCCCAGAGCTACTATTGTAGCCCCTATAACAATTTTTGGCACTCCTAAGGCTTCAGCTATGTAAGAAGCGGTATCTACGATAAGATAGGAGCTCGCAACTACTATTACGGCACCTAAAACCGTTGAAATTGTATATCTGGGAAGCTTTTGTCTTTCTTCCCCTAGAGAGCCTCCCTCTCTTATAGACCTAACCTTTGAAAGATTATAAACATAGATTACGAAAACGACGAGCAGGATAGCTCCAATAAGTTTACTCGCATAGCCAATGTAAATTAGTGACAGTGGGATTATTGAAGAGATAAATAGTCCAAAATATAGCATCCCTACTTCTTCCACCATCACTGGTGTGATTTTTACAATATCTGGACCTTTTAAACTGGTCAGGAGGAAGCAAACACCCAGTATAAGGCAAACGTTTGTGATGTTTGAACCTAAGACGTTTCCAATAGCAACCCCTATGAGTTTTTCATCTAATACTGCGAAGATAGAAATGCAAAGCTCTGGTAGAGACGTAGAGAAAGCTACCAATATGAAGCCTATCGTCGTTTTTCCAAAACCAGTTATATCCGCTACTCTAACGGCGTTTGCTACTGTCCAATCACTCGCCTTATCAAGAACAGCGAAAGAGGCTAGGAGAATTAACGCATTTCCCAGCAATCCCAATTCTTTGAACAACGCTATTCAACCAATTTGATCCAATATTTACAGTTAAAAATCTTCCTATTTTCCACTACATCTTCGAATGGTGAAGATGCTTCCTCCACGCTTTTACTCCCGCCTTGCTTAAGAGTTGGCTACACTTTAAGGAGCGATTAAGTCCAGAGACTTTCATCTTAAACTTGAAGGTTTGATCTTCTAGCTTAAGAAAAGCCCTATCGACGTAAAGTGAGTGATGTGAAGCCTAAACCGCTTAAATCTTGACGTGCCCCGGCTTGAAAGCAACTCCTACTGCTTCATTGGCCATGTTTCGAGGGGTTTAAAGCAAATCGCTTAAGGGCTTTGAATACTTAAACTGAACCATCTCAACTGCGGATACGTGCAAAAATCGCTCCACCATTTGAGGGTGCAATAGAACTGGTAATTAAAAGTTTATTAGTGAAACATTTAATCTAATTTTTAACGTGGGTGGGGTTAAGAAAAAGTCCATTTCTCAAATGGCTAAGGCTCAAGCGATAAGTGAGCGCAAGGATATTAAAAAGGAGGCTAAAAAGGAAACTAAGGTAGCTAAGGAGGCTAAGGTGACAGATGTTTCCACCAGGGGGCTGTTTATAGATATGGATGGGGATAGGCTTGTCAAAGAGGTTTCAACTATGAAGGTGATAACACCGTTTGAAGTAGCTTCAAAGTTTAAGGTGAAGATAAGCGTGGCTAAAGACATTCTTGAAGAACTTTGGAGGAAAGGCTACATAACACCAGTTTCAGGTAACAACCGTATAAGGGTATTTAAATTCAACTTCTAACCACGAATTTATTTCCACTTTCTAAACGCGCAAAATACGCAAAACTAGACTACAACCCACCATAGGATTCACGTTTAACCAGCAGAATCCTAAACAATCGTAAGCTTAAAAATTTCAGATGTAAACAATAGCCTGTAAAATCAATTTAACGTCCCCACTTGAGGGATACGATTGAAGCATGGAAAAGTATAGGCATGTGTGCTTGAGTGTTAAAAGAGTTTATCGTTGAAGTAGACTGCTTAATTTTCACTCTTACACTTATGGGTTTTCCACTTCATATTGTAGTTTGATTTAAACTAGCCTAAATTTCACTCTTACGCCTGAAGATATGTTTGCTGGCGGTTGGTCTGGATTGGTAATGGAGCCTATTCTATTGATGGGTGATTTTAAATTGTTTTTCTCGTAGAATAGGCATATGGCTTTAGCTAGAGGCCAGTATCCTATCCATCTAGGCTCGCATGTAAACCTGGGCTTCTCAGGTCTCAGGCTTACTTCAACTGTGAAGTATAGCCATCCTTTTAAAACCTCCACTCTACCGTCTAAAGGTAGGCTGGATACTAGGCGGCTGACTGTAAGAGGGGCGTATACCCTTGAAAGTTCACCATAGACTTTAGCTCCACCTTCGAATTCGAAGAGCACTCTATACGCTTGGTTTTTCACACATAAACTTATAACTGGTTCTGTGATAAAGAGTTTTAGGTGTATCTAATCTTGATGGCTGGAGATAAGAATGTCGAGAGAGAATATAAGAGGCTTTTAAAGGAGAGAGATAGACTTGTCGATGAGTTGCAGAAGCTTAAAAAACGTTACGAGAGCGGTGAACTTGATAAGGAGGCTTACGAGAGAAATCGCTACGATATAGAGCGTCAAATAGTTGAAGTTATGGATAGGATTATGCAGCTTAAATTCCTACTCGGAGTTAGCGATTGAGGAGGCTTGTCTAAAGCTTTGGAACCATTATTTTGGCTTGCAGTATGGTGGTTGGTTGTAGCCTGCTCTTTAGCGGTTAGCCACTACTCCGTCACGTATAGAGGTGAGAAGTCTAAGAAAATCAGAATGTTGAGGTTTTCCTCAGGTTTCTTCATGGCAGCGTTCATATTATACCTCGTATGGCTCCTCTTATATAAGACTGGCTACGTACTTTTCGACTACAGCCCAATGATCGGATTTGCGTTTACAGCAGTATACCCATGGATTATAGCTTTAAGAGAATTTAAGAGGGAAGAGTAACATGGTTTACAAAAGTAAAACCATTAATTCTCAATCAGCCTTTACAGTAGAGTTGACAAACCGTGGAGTGTTCCATAAGGGGATCTATGATGAAATCTAAGATGGATAAGCGCGTCAAAGGCGATACCGTCTTAAGCTAAAAACGCCTTAACGTAGTTCATAAAATGCTGGATGATCTACGGATCATTTAGATTGAGTTTACCCTTATTTTAAACGTCAAATTTAAGGCTTTTCCAACTTCTAACAAACCTACCCCCTCCCCTTAGACCCGTACACATACATGAAGAATAGCGTACTAGAGTCTAAGTCCAACAGTTCAGTTTAACGAGGTTTATATAGTATCCGAGGTAAGCCTATTAAGCGGTATCTAGGGATGAAGTGGTACTGGTGGCTCTTCGTAGCTGTATTCGCCCTGCTCGGGATTTGGACTCTCCTACCCGCTCCGGCCAGCAAGCCCTGTCTGCTAGGCTACTATGCACACTGCAGTTTTACACCAGTCAGCACTATAATCTGCTATTGGCTTGGCGGGAAGAAGGCTGCAGAGAAGGTGTCTTAAACATCCTCTTTTTTCCTCGGTGTTTTGAACCTTCCCTAGATTGGCTGCAAGCCGGAGGTACGCCGTGGAAATCGAGAGACGTAATTAAACAGTGGTCTAAGAAGCTTGACAACCTTCAACGGAGTAATGCTATTCAGGAAGAGGAAGTAAAACAGGCATGTGAAAATTAGTAAGACCGTTAAAAATTAGAAAGATTTATATGGGTCTTTACAACGTTTCCATATCGCTTTTAAAGCGAACACCTTTAATGGTGGACCTAAGGGGGTATTCGCAGGATAATTGTTGAGAATGGTGAAGAGAGGTTTTCAAAACCCTCTGAGAAAGTTTCAATAGGTCCTCCTAGACTGACTAAGTATGAGAAGGCTAGGATTGTAGGGGCTAGAGCTCTTCAAATATCCATGGGTGCTCCCATTCTCGTGAAGCTTCCGGAGGGTATTAAAGACCCCGTGGAGATAGCTCTCTATGAATTGGAGAAAGGCGTCTTACCTATAACGGTTCGTAGGAAGCTTCCAGATGGAACCTACCAGGATATTCCACTAAAGTGGCTTCTGGAAAAATCTTAAAGGGTATGAGCATTATGGACCGTAGAGATTTTAAGGCTTTAAAGTCTTCTACGGCAACCTTAACGTTTTTATCAGCTTTTCTAATAGTCATAAGGGTTGTAGGATACCGTTTACTCGATGAACCATTCGAGTTCCTCTGCATACACGTGCCAACCCTCGCCTCTATAATCTTATATATTCTCGTCAAGCATTTTCAGTTGAAGCTTGAGGCTTAGAGACAAAATTAAAACTCTAGATCCTTCGATTAAACTCATCATACTAGCCGCTTTAATATTCCTCAGCATCTACTCATTGTGGATTCTAGCCAAGTACATCCTCCTCACAGAAAACCCGGTCGTCTACGTGGCATCTGGAAGTATGTATCCCACCTTAAGAGTAGGTGATTTACTCTTCGTCAGAGGGGTTAAACCCGAGGAGTTGAAGAAAGGCGATATAATAGTGTTCGTAAAGCCCGTTGGAGGCGGCGAATACATAGTCCATAGGATCGTAGACATAAAGGAGGTTGACGGTAGAATTCTAGTAACAACGAAAGGCGATAACAACCCATCATCCTGGTACTGGGAGAAAGACTTCGACTCAAGATACGTAGTGGGGAAAGTATTCTTCTGTGTTAGATTCATAGGGTTCATACCGATGATTCTCCAAGACCTGAGGATTAAATGGGGCATCATAACAATCCTCATAATACTCATAGCCTACGACATCCTATCAGAATTTCTCATGAAACGTAAAAGCGTAAAGCAGCAAACGTAACCATTAAATCAACTCATTACAGCAGTAATGATGGGAGTGAGGCTCCTTGGGATTCATTAAAGTTAAATTCGGCGTTTTTCAATCAGCACTCTCCCATAAAGGTCATCGAAGTAGAGGGTATAGTCGATACGATATACAGCGTTATACCAAGAGGGGGCTCGAAGAGTTAGACATTAAGCCGATTGAAAGAAGAAGGTTTAGGGTATTTGGTAGATACGTTGAGAGGGATATAAGCGTAGTCGGAATGGAGATTCTGGGTAGAAGAGCTGTAACTGTGATCATGGGAAAAGACGAAGACCAAACCAAATCATATTAGGTGTAACAGCCTTAGAATCCTTCGGTTTAGGGGGTTGACTCAGTGAAGGCTTACTAAAAGAGGCGGAGCTCCTACTTCTCGCCATCTCAGCTATTTACTAAGCCTTCAAATCACATATACCGTTGGGAAAAACCTGCTGAAACTATTATTCTTGTTACGGTTCTTCCAGTTTCCATCAAATTCTCCTAACCAATCTATGCGGGGGGTGGGATTTGAACCCACGAAGGGCTACCCCACAGCGGTTCTGAGGATACTGTTCTCCTCCTCAGCGCTGCGCCTTAGACCAAGCTTGGCTACCCCCGCTCCATTAACTATAAGCTTTTTCTCTTCTTTTTAAATTTAGCTCCTTTACATCTCCCCCAAAAGATATATCTATAGGTTTGATTTTTAAAGGGCTTGTATGGAATTTGATTTAACCCCTCTTTTAACGTCTTTCACCTTGGTTTTCTTAGCTGAGCTCGGAGATAAAACCCAGCTATGTACAATTATGCTGTCTTCAAGGTCTTCAGTCATCTCCGTCTTCTCTGGTGCTATGGTCGCCTTCTTCCTAGTTGACGGTTTAAGTGCGTTACTAGGCGGTGAATTGCTGGGCTTTATACCTAAGAATGTAATCGGTTTAACCGCAGGTTTAATCTTCATATTGTTCGGTTTAATTTCCCTCCTCCGTAAAGAGGGAGAGACTGCCTTCAATAAAACTGAGGCGTCATTCTTCAAAACATTCTCCCTAGTTTCGCTTATGGAGCTTGGAGATAAAACCCAAATGGCTTCAATACTCTTAGCGGTTCAATTTAGAAATCCACTTATGGTTTTAATAGGTGTTATGCTAGCCTTTAGTCTAATAACTGGTATAGGTGTCATATTGGGCAGTAAAATTTTGAAATTCGTAGGAGATAAGTATCTGAAGATCGTAACGTCAATAATTTTCATAGTATTCGGATTCAACTTAATCTTTGACGCACTATCGGCGTGAATTGAGATAGAATCTTTAACGTTATTGTTGAAGTTAAGGCTGTGACAGAAGGATATTAAGCGGTTTTATTATCCGCAGAACACCCCTAAAGGAACTTTAATATCACCTAGCACTCTATTATGTGCTTGGAGCATTAAACGAGTATTTAAGTTTGGCTAAAAAGCGGATCATTCTAATTTTCAGTTTAAATTTAAACGTTATATTGAAGCTATTTTATTCAACTATAATAATGATTCGAGGTGAGGAGGTTAAATTCCGTCATTCTCTTATAGACTCCAAGACTATTGGAACATGTAACTCCATATGCTTGGTAGGAAATATCAACGGTGACGGTTTCATAGATGTCGTAATAGGCAATTTTGCCGAATCTCCATCTGAGGAAGGCTATTTAGTCTGGTATGAGTATCCGAAGTGGACGAGACATGTAGTGGCTAGGGCGAATTTAGAAGCTGGTGGAGTATTGGTTGACGTTAACCGTGACGGACGTTTAGACGTTGTAGCCGGGCAGCCATACTATGGGCGTGAATTGTACTGGTTTGAGAACCCTCCAAACCCTGCGGATAATTGGACTAGGCACATAATAGATGACAGTTTTCAGAAGTACCATGACCAAGCAGTCGGAGATGTAGATAACGATGGAGAAGATGAAATATTGGTCGCCTCGCAGATTAGCAGGGTTTTGGTCTACTACGATATCCCTCCGGATCCAACTGTTTCACCTTGGCCGGAGGAATATAGGCATCTAATATGCGATGATATCTGCGTTGAAGGTCTTGCAATAGCTGATCTAGACGATGATGGTTTGAATGAAGTTGTCGCTGGACCAAACGTATTTAAACTTCAGCCTAGCTTAAAAGGTAAGTGGTCTAGGAGAATACTTAGGGAATTCCACGCTAGAACATACAGCGGAATAGTTTTCTCCGAGACTAGGGTTCAAATTGCCGACGTAAATGAAGACGGTATCCTAGACATTGTTATGAGTGAAGCTGAAAGCGACATTGGTAGACTGGCTTGGTTTGAAGGACCAAACTACGAGATACATATTTTAAATGAAAACCTCTTTCACCACCACAGTTTAGCCATAGCAGACTTTGATGGAAACGGGCATTTAGACGTATTCGTAGGAGAAATGCACCTTGGAAGAAACTCGAATCCAAAGCTTCTAATATATTTAAACGACGGTGAAGGCTTCTTCAGAGAATGCGTTATAATAGACGAAGGCACAGGTACACATGAGGCTAAGGTTGCAGATATAGGGGATACTGGTAGACCATCTATCGTAGGTAAACCTTTTAAACCTAAAACTCAAGTAGACCTATGGGAAAATATCACAGGACTATAGGCTTACTGAGGCTACTGTTCAGGCTCCACTATGACAGCTGTTCCAGTAGCCGATATCAACACTATACCTACTCCCAAGCCTAGATCTGATGTTTCTATGTCTACGCCTATAATGGCGTTTGCCCCGAGAGCTAAAGCCTTAGCCTTCATCCTCTCTATTGCTTCACTTCTAGCCTTTTCCATTTCACTTGTAAAGGCTTTAACTTCCCCGCCCATCATGGCTTCAAGTCCGGCTATAAATCTTCCAAGAACACCCCTAGTCCTGGGAGATAATCCTGTAACTATGCCGAGAATTTTCCTAACCCTGTATCCTGGTAAAGTATGCGTCGTAGACATTATAAACGTAGATTCTAGAGATGCTCCACATTTGGGACAGAATTTAACACTTTCGCCAATTTCAAACCCGCAAACATGGCACTTCATAAAAAACACCCTACAATTCTTCTAGAGAAACCCCTTCTTATAATTTAATTGAGAAATTGATGGAGACTATCTGGAGAACTATTAGAATGGCGATAACTAACCGAATTCCTCCGATAAAGCTGTAGCCTCCATTTTTGAAGCGGTAACTTATAAGTTCTTACATGTTTCTAATCTTTCTAACGGCTTCAACCATCGCTTTCCAAGCCTTCTCTGGGTCTTCACATGAAAGTTCGGATCCTTCTTCCGCTCTAAAACTCCATGTGGCTATAGCGTCTACGCCAAGCTCTACGGCTTTAACAACACTCTTGTAAACGTCTGGCTCACGACCTTTCGGAACTTTTATAAGCTCAACCCATATTTGAGTTTTCAAACCAGCCTTCTTAGATGCTTCTAAAGCTCTGTTAACCCACTCTATAAACCATTCGAATGATCTATTGCCCCAAATCCAGTAGGGGTCTGTTGAAAATACGTCTAGACTTTTAAGGTTTAAAACTGGACCCCAGGAGTATATCCCATGCATACCCGTATGCTCAGGCATAAGGCATAGTATGTTTACAAGCCTCTCGTCAAGCCTTTTAACTTCAGAAGTAAGCTCATCTAAAAGCTTGAATACCGAATCCTGCCTAAACTTTTTAATATCCTCAGTTAAACTGTAAGGCATATCATACCCGTATTCTTCACGGAAGATCCTCCTGCAAACTGGGCATCTGCAAGTCCAAACTTCAGGCCAACCCCTGGGAACCATTAAGGAAGGTTCATCCCAGAATACACCGTCAGGTTTGAGCTTATAGACTATTTCTCCGACACTATTCTTAAGCCAAGCCTTATAATCTGGATTATTCGGACATCCCCTGATCGGGTAAATTCGCCCTCTACTATCTACTTCACACCAATCTGGATTATTCGGTACAGCTATGCTAAAGTGTCCTGGTACGAAAAATCCGAAACCATGTATATCTACAAACACCTTTAAGCCCATGTTCCGAGCTTTATCGACTACGATCCTCTTAGCATTCGCTACGCTAGGCCACTCATACTCGTTGATGCAAAGCGTTATAGAGGTAAAACCAGCCTCATAAATCTCCCTTAAATCAGCCTCAACATGCTTAGGATAAGGACACCCGTAATAGGCTACACTGACATCCCAAACCAAAACCTAACACCTCCTATATATTGACTACAGGTTTAACCTTTAAAAACGATTCCCACCTGCGTCTTCTAAACAATACCTTTCATCAATTACTTCAAATGTCCTCAGTTTTGATGCTTCTTCAACAGGTGTTTTAAAGAGGGATTTAGTCCCACTCTAAATGCCCCCTCCTTATAGAGATATACGTGCTTAAACCTTCAACGTTAAAACTCCGAGTGAGGGGAATGAGAAAAACGAGGGATCATCATAGCCCCATTTTCCTCAAATTCTCTATGCAACGTTTTACGCATTCGAGAGGCTTGTATGCGTAGCTTTCTTGCTCCACTATGTACCACTCTGTTCCACCAATCGTCTCGCATAGGTGGAAAAATTCCCTCCACTTCATCTCGCCTTCACCTATCAGAGCTAACGGGTTCTTCGAAGAGTACTCTTTAACATGTACCGTGAGCGCGCGTTTAGGATAACGTTTAACTATTTCAAGTATTCCATCTGCACTAACCCCACCGTGCATAGCGTTACCAGTATCCAATTGCATTACAACCTCCCGCACTGTAGCGCTGAAGAATATGTCCCAAGGGATTTCACCATTTACAGGTTTAAACTCGATATGTTGGTTATGGTAGCCTACGTACATCCCCTCAGGCTTCAGCTTTTCAGCTATCTCATTGAAAAGCTTAGCCGTTCTAAGCCAAGCCTCCTTAGAATTCCTCATGTTTTCAGGTATCCAAGGAACTATGAGGAAGCGGTTTCCAAGAATCTTATTGAACTCAACGGTCTGTCTCAATTTATCTCCAAGTAGAGTATCTATACCTATGTGGGTTCCTGCAACCTTCAAACCAAAATCTCTAAGCATATCTCTCAACTCTTCGGCGCTCCTGCCGTAGTAGCCTGCAAACTCTACACCTTCATAACCCATACCCGCTACTTCTTCCAAGGTTTTACGTAAATCACGGGCACAATCCTCTCGAACGGAGTATAGTTGTAACGCTATAGGTATCTTCCCCATACGGACACACCACTTCTATATCCTCCCCACAGACTTTAAGCTTTTTCCAAACAAACCCATCTAGTACACTATGAAGAGTTGAATCCTGTAAAAGCATTTAAACGTGTTAAACAAATATACTATGGATGTTTGAATTGAAGATCCCAGGCTTTAAACGCGAATTTAAAACGGTAGCAATAATACTGTTAGTGGCTTTCAGCGTCGTAGGCTACTTATATTACAGTGGCCTCTTCGCATTTGAGAAAAAGAAGGGCATAGTCGGTATAATCTCCATAAACGGGGCCATTCTTTTATCAGAACAGGTGGACGCCTACAGTAGAATCATAAGCCACGCTTCAAGAAACAGCAGTATTAAAGCCGTAGTACTACGGATAGATTCCCCAGGCGGTTACGCCGACCTAATAGAGGAAATATACTTGGATATTTTAGAGTTGAAGAAGGTTAAACCCGTAGTAGCCTCGGTAACAACAGCTCTTTCAGGAGGCTACTATATAGCGGTTGCTGCAGACTACATATATGCGGCTCCAACGTCATTCGTTGGAAACGTAGGGGTTATAGGCGTTATGCCTCCTACGCTAATTCCATCAGAAATGGTCATCGAAACAGGTGTCTACAAGGTTACAGGCTTCTCTAAACTACTCTTCCCATTCAACCTAAGCCGCGCATTGGATAACTTCATCTCAGCAGTTGAGGCGGGCAGGGGAAGTCGGTTGAAAATCTCCCGAGTAGAGCTTAGAAGCGGTGCCATCTACCTGGGAAGCGAAGCCGTAAACCTCGGATTAATCGATGAAATTGGAGCTCTTCAAAAAGCCATAAATAGGGTTGCTAAAGAAGCCAGACTCGTAGAGTATGACGTTATCGATTTAAACGAAGCCTTCAAAGAGGTTAAATATTCCTACAGCTCGCTAAGCTCTAATTTAACTTTAGACTGGAGAAACCTAACGGTTGAAACCCTCAACTGTTTTCAACCGCCCCCATCAATATGGTTCTTATACCTGCCATCTGAATCGGGCTTCACAGTACTGTCAAACGCAGAGTCTAAAGCTTTAGGGACCAGTGTCTTCAACGAGTATGGAATGGGGCTAGTATTAATAGACAGGTCTCATGGCAATAGAGTATCAACTTGGAATTTAGACATATTGATAGCCGAACTGACTAGTAGAAACATAACCGTACAATTTTCTCCAAGCTGGAGTAATCTAGCATCCATGTTAAGCAATGCATCATGTCTGATAATAGCATCTCCAACTATGGCATATTCTACTGAGGAATGCAACACCATTAAAGATTTCGTAGGTAGAGGCGGTGTCCTTTTATTGTTCTTTGATCCGGCCTACGAGTATCTGAGTATACACGAACTGTTCGACCCCATAAACTCTATAGCGACTAGGTTCGGACTATTCTTCGCTAAAGGATACCTATACAATGAGGAGGACTACTACGGTTTCTACCGTAACATATACGTAAACCGCTTCGAAAATAGTAATGTAACGGAAAATATAAGATCCCTAGTCTTCTTTACTGCTACGCACATATACCCGTCGAGTAGGGGGGTTGCATGGGCTTCGGAAAACACTTACTCTTCAACGGCGGAGAAGGCGGGCGATTACGCAGTTATAGCGATGGTTAAGATGAATGGCACCGTAGTGGCATTTAGCGATCAAACGTTTCTCACAGAACCGTACTGTTACGTTGGAGACAACTATAAACTCATCCTAAACATAGTCGACCTCATATTGAAGGCTAAGGCGAAGCCCCCCGTCAAAGAAGTCGCTGAAGAAGCTGTTGAGGAGATAGCTGAACCGGAGCTACCGGTTGGAACGGTCAAAGAGTTCATAGAATGGATTGACGGTGAAGAACATATACTTAAATGGGTGAGAGTAAGTGAATTTGAGGTTTTAGTTGAAAGACCGAATGAATCGATTCACTACTACTATGATGAAAATGGCTCCTTGGTTAAGATAGAATCAGACGGCGTTAAAATAATCTACGATACGCCTATAGCAGCTCCACCATATCCGCTTACCAGGGGAAAGACTTGGAGTCGTGAAAGCAACTATACTATGTATCTTGATGGTGGTAAAGCGTATGGGAAGATTAACGTAAGCTACAAAGTTGAAGATTTCCAATACGTAGAGGCGAAGAATGGGAGGACGTACTTCTGCGCGAAAATCCACTACACCATCATAGATGGGTTTAAAATAGGGGAAAGCTACGTATCGATAGTGTCTAAAGGATTCACGTGGGTTTCACGTGAAGCTGGAGAAGTTAAGGAAGAGTATACCACCATTTACTATGTAAATGGTTCCCCCCTTAGCGAAAGTCATGTAACACTGATATTGAAGAGTATTCAGAAGGGTGGGTAGAGGTTTCAAGTAGTTCTAAGAGTCGGTCTTCCATGATCGTGGACTTTCAACACCCATATTGGAGGGGTCAAATCGTACCATAGAAACCTGAAGGGTTTAATCTTCGCAACTGAAAACGACCTTTTAAGCTATATGGCTGAGTTTAACACACAACAAGACGTAATGCTACCTGCTCGCTGGTTCAACGTTGAACTCGGCGAATATATCCAATCGTCTGATAACGTACTTAGAATTTGTAGATTCCACCCAGAGCTAATACCATTCTGCTGCATCGGTCTAATGGAGTCTAGGAAGTCAAGCATTATAGAGGATTACGTTTCTAAAGGGGGGCTAGAGGATACGGTGAGCATAAAGTAAAACTCCCGATGGATCATAGTCTTCTCAAGAGATTTATGAAATTTGTGGGAAGCTCAAAATACCGATTTTAATGCACGTAGACGGGTCTCACAATTACATGTTTGAAGAAGCGTTTCAAAAGATAGCTTACAAATACAGTAAAACCGTCTTCATAATGCATGGACCTGGATGGGTGCGTCATATATCGGCGGAACCATCAGAAGAAATGTACCCTACATGACCGGTAAAACCTGGCGGACTAGTAGATAGAATTCTAAGCGAATTCGAAAACATATACGCAGATATTTCAGCTACATCTGGATTTAACGCTTTACAGAGGGATAGAAGCCATGCTAGAGAATTTTGGAGAAACATGGTTCAAAAATCGTTTTCGGGACGGATTTTCCATGTATAGACCCCTATGGAGGACAATTTGGAACCAGATGGACTTCACTTAAACCTACTTAAATCGTTAGAATTGAGCGATAAGACCCTCGAAGCCATACTGTTTAAGAATGCCGAGAGACTATTAGATAAATCTCAGTGATTTAGTAACGGCGAGGATGAATATTCGTAACCTCTTCAATACCAGAAGATTGTGATAGGCTTTAAAGCCGAAAACGTTTCAATTTAAAATTGAAACGTTTGCATAAGTGATTCTCATTTTTCGTCTACTCCCCTTTTCTATTAAATTCCTACAGATTTCCACGCTTTTTCCATAGCCTCTCTACGGCACTATTGGTCTTTGCACTGTTGGGTGGTTACTGCGTTTACGTCTTCCACGTTTACGCTTATGCAGTCCAAGTTTATTTCTAAGCACGATTACTCTACCTACGGATATTCCAAGTTTATCGGCAATTTGCTTGTACGTAAGGCCTTCGAGATATAGCTTCTCAAATTCTTTAACATCTATGTTTACGGGGTTTACGCGTCCAAGCCCCATCTTCCTACATTGATACTTCACAGCCTCAAACGATATCTTAAGTTTCTCAGCGATCTCCCTGTATGTAAATCCCTCAAGCCTAAGCTTTCTAATGAGCTCTGGGTCTGCTGAACTAGGCCTACCCTTATGTTTTCTATTAAGCTTAAGTTTTTTAGCCCAACTTGAAACAGTATGTCTATGTACACCTAACGTTTTAGCTATTTTAACAATAGGACTATCTGCCCACATATCTTTTATACGTGCAATCTGCTCACTGGTAAGCTTCTTAAACCTGCAGAATTCTGGATGCGGTGGAAGTCCAAGTTTAACCCTCCTACGTCTAACAGTAGACTGGTAAACGTTCAACATTCTAGCTATAGCATGGTCGCTCAAGCCTCTATTGTAAAGGCTGATCAATTCTTCATCGGTAAACTTTCTGGGAAACACATTCATTCTTGGAAAGAAAAATCAAATTTAAACGTTTCTAATTTTAAATATGGAGAATCGGATGGCTGTGAGGCAGGGCTTCTAGTAGTTGAACACTGTATAGATCAGATAAATGCCAGCTACCGTCGTTACAAGTCCTTCGATAAACCTCACATAGTGTAATAGTGCTTTAAACTTTCTAGCTAAAACGTCTCCTATTAGAACTATTGAAAGGATTATTAAGAACATAGGTATAATCATGCCCGTTGAGAAAAGTAGGAATACGATAAAAGGTTCCATGCCTACTAGAGAATAGGACAGCATCATTATGAGAACTGGGAGAGAGCACGTCAGCGAATTAAAACCATATGCTATGCCGTAAAGATACTGATGTATGCTTCTACCTTCTAGAGGCTTTACTTTTTTAAAACTTAAAAGTATTGGTATAGCTATTTTACCGCTTAAAAGGGTTGAGGAGCCCAAAACGGTTAAGAAGAAGCCGACAATTAAAACCATTAATGGAGCAGTTGATACGAATGTTTTGATCAAGTG
>CALKCG010000153.1 GCA_938082915.1 uncultured archaeon
TCTACAGTCTGCGGTCAACATTTAGCAGACACGTCTAAGTATGGGGACTTCAAGCAGTAGGTGAGGGCGCACATGAGGATCGTTGAGTAGGGTTCCATAAGATCCAACGATGTTTCAATCGAGCGTCTTATGGTGTTCACAGGTAGATATAAATCTCTTCTAATTGCAGGGAGTTTAAACCATGGTGTTTTTAAACATTTACCAAGCGTATCCGCTCTAAACGTATCAAGTTAGAGTAGAAGCATTTCATGAGATGAGTTAATAGTAGTTTGAGAAGAGTAGAGGCTTTCAAAGGACAACTGTAAAAATCTTGATTAATGCATTTCTCTTTCTAAAAGAAACGCATGAGGCTTGTAACAGTTAAAATACCTGAAGCTCTTCTAGAAGACATGGATGAGTTGGTCAGAGTAGGACTATACCCAAATAGAAGCTCCGTCATAAGAGCGGCTATAAGAGACCTCGTTAGGAGGGAGCTTTGGGATAGAGGTGGTGGAAGCTACAGGAAAGCTTTAAACAGTAGAGGTTCATAGATTCTAAACGATCAGACGTTAAATGAAGATATTTCTTTAAATTTTAAAGAGGTGTTCCAAGGGTTTTCACTTAAACATATAGCTCTACCAATTATAAGATATGTAGCCCCTGCGTCTAAAGCATCTTTAGGAGAACCTCCCTGGAAAACTACGCCGGGTGAGAATATCGGCATATCCGACCCAGCGATTTCACGTACTTCACGTATTACACTCGGTCTGGTAGCGCCTACGATTAAGCCGTCAACCCTCCAACTTTTAGCCTTCTCAACTAGTGTTAAGTACTGTTTTCTCGCCGTTTTATCCACCCCTACTATGAGTTGCCCGAAGGTTTCCTCAGCCCCTGTGTGACTCATATATACTAATGGCAGTACTCCTCTACCTCTCTTCTTCGCTTCCTCTAGAACAGAATCTAAACCATCCTTAAAACCTACGAATGGGTTTACCGTTAAAGCATCAAAGCCGACGTCGAAGTAGAGTTTAGCCATGATTCTATTAATATGTCCAACGTCGCTCAGTTTACAATCCACTATAACGGGTAAACCCATCTCATGCGATTTCTCGACGAGTTTAGATACACCGTTCTGCAATCCGAGAACCAGTATCGTCGGCATCCCTATTTTAAAGGCGCAGACGTTTTCAGAAGTCTCCATCATAATCCATAGTGTTTTCTCGTAAAGCTTTTCTTTGGAGAGTTCGGGTACGTCTAGGGCAAGTACAATCTTGGATTTTCTCTCCCTACTACTCTCCTCGATCTTAAGATTAAACATTCCGATTATAAATCGACGAAGTAAGATTTAAGCTTCTACTATTGAAAAACCGCATAAGCCTAGCCTAGGAACCATTCTTCTGGGAAACTACAACTTTAAAACCTTCTTTAACGAAATTCTCCTATAATGGGACGTATAAGAGTTGGATGTTGCGGCTTCCCATTTAAAGGTGGGATGAAGGCTTACTTCGAAAAGTTTGACCTCGTAGAACTCCAATCGACATTCTACAGACTACCTAAGTTGAGTACTGTTGAAAATTGGAGGAGGCAGGCTCCGGAGGTGTTTGAATTCTCCATGAAGGGCTTCCAAGGTTTAACTCATCCGGCTGACAGCCCAACTTGGAGGAGGAGCGGTTTAAAGCTTAGCTCTGAGGGGTCTAAAGAGGTCGGTTTCTTAAGACCAACTAAGATCAACTATGAGGCTTGGGAGAAGACTAGGGAGGTGGCTGAGACACTAAAAGCAAGGATCGTAGTCCTTCAGTGTCCACCGTCATTTACGTGCACAAACGAGAACGTTAAATCTATGGGAGTATTTCTCAAAACCATTGAACGTGGAAAGCTTATGCTGGCATGGGAGCCTAGGCATGAGTCTTGGAAGCCGGATATAGTAAGGAAACTATGTATGGAGCTTAACCTGATACACGTGGTCGATCCGTTTAAGTCTGAAACGCAGACCTACGATGTAAATCCCGTATACTATAGGTTGCATGGTTTAGGTTCTAAACGCTACGGCTATAAGTATACGGATGAAGATCTGAAAATACTTTACGAGCGGTACGTTAAGCCAGTTCAAAACCGTGGGCTAGACATCTACATACTTTGGAATAACACATACATGGGGGAAGATGCCTTAAGATTTAAACAAATGTACTTAATCTAGCCCTACGCATTTAAGCCAAGGATTAATCAAGTTTTCGTCAGCACTTAGACCTCTAAGGAATTCCAAGAACCGCTTTCGCATATTTCTGGCTATATCGATATTCTCTGCAATCACGCTCTCCCCCTTGCCTTGGGTCACGCTTCAAATCGTATAGTTCTGATGCTATACTGCCGAAGGGTTTAAGTATCCTGGCTTTTCCATCGACTATAAACGTAACCTCAGCCTTCTCCACGTCTTCTCTGACGCTAGCTTCGGGTGCGAGTATAAGCGTCCACTCGTCCGCGGTTATGGTTGCTCTAAGCCCAGCCCATGCACCCCTAACCAACGATGGTGTTGAAACCACTATATTTCTCACCTTAGGTTTTTCACCTCTAACAAGCGGTATTAGAGAACTACCTTGAATGCCCGCTTCACTTGACTCGCTTAAAACCTGCGAGTTCAAGTATGGTAGCGGCTATATCAGATGTTTGAACTAGAGCATTTACCTTCATATTGTTCTTTAGGCCAAGTCTATCTGCAAACCTTACGATTAGAGGTATATGGGCAACCTCCTCGTACAGAGGCGTTAAACCATGGTACTCTCCCATTATTATGGATTTCCCCACAAGCCCATGCTCGCCCAAGTGGAAGCCATGGTCACTCGTAAACATGACGGATGTGTTCTCTAAAAGTCCAAGCATATCCACCTTCTCAAGCAGGAAACCTGTCTACTTGTCTACTAGCATTGCCTCACCTGCGTACATCGCTCTAATATGCGATAATTCATCTTCAGTGAGATAGCCGCATGAACCGTAAGCCGGATATATGACCTCTTCACCTTTATAACCTGGGTCGTACATGTCTACATACCATCTAGGCGGATCCCATGGCTCATGCGGATCGAAGAAATCTACGTACAAGAAGAACTTTCTCCCGTAGTTCTCCTCAAGCCAGCGTGAAGCCTATAAAGCAGTCTTAGCGGGTATCCAATCCTCTTCACTCCTCCTATAGTAGTTGTTCCTGATGTGTTGCACGGTTGTTTCTATGCTTCTCAACTTCCACGGGCTACATGGAAGCTTCACATCTAATGGACTTGTCCTATAGCGATCGTTTTCCTGACCTCTAATCCAACTCCAACCGTCAAATCCACGGTCGAAATAATACCCATCCTTGAGGATATGCGGAGTATCAGCCACCATCATGCAGGTATACCCAGACCTCTTGAGGAGTATTGGAAGAGTAATCCAATCTCTAGGCATAGGTGACCAATCGTAATATGTGAAGGTAAACCTGCCTGTAAGTAGGTCTGCTCTATTGGGTACGGTTGGAAAAGACGCGTGATAGGCCTTGGTGAATTCGACAGCATCTGAGCAAAATCTCTCTAAGCTGTTCAACTTCGCTTTAACGTGGTTTTTAACGTGAAACCTCCCGTGGAATAGGTCGTATCTAAATGTATCAGATACTAGGAGCAATATATTGCAACTCATCAATTAGAACATACGTTGATGAAAAGCTTTAAAACTTACCGATATCAAAGGTCTAGCCGTTCAAAATGTTTTGTGGAAATTGCTCTTGGTTGAGTGACTTATTCTTCAGGTCTTTTAAAAGCATATTCTCACCGCCTGTAGGCTCGGTTCTATATGAGCCGTGATGTTCCAAATTATTAAAAGAGCAAACATTTTAATTGGTGCGTCAATTTGACGTCTAAGGAAGAGGTTTACGTTAGTAGAGTAGTATTTAGAGAATTTAGCCGAGTTGGCAGAGTCAAGGTGCTTACTGACGGCAGTAAGACTGAAACTAAAGATTACTGTCGACGAGAAGACGGTCGAAGCCGTAGCTCTTCTCAACAGTGGTTACGAGGCGTCAACTCACAACTATTGATCTCCATAAAACTGGCTGCCCAACTCGGCTTCTGGTCTCCTGAACATGCCTCGGAAGTAATCTTGGAGACGGCGGGCGGTCCATTGAGGGCTTGGCTCTATCCGAGAGTGGCCCGGATAAGCGTCGTAGCTGAAGGTTCGCTTGGAGAAGAAGCTACATCCGACATAGTTGTATCTCCTTAGCTGATGAACCTCTAATCAACGATGAGCTTAAGATCGCCGTAGAATTCTTCGGTAGAGGGCTGTGGAGGTCCACGTAGGAGCCTAAAGATGAGCTGAGGGAAAGCGAAAAAGCATAAATTACCGTGCTCTTCTATAAGTTGCTTCTCTAGCTCTCACATATTTCCAGCTATATCGATATTAATTAAGGGGGAATAGTGGAGAATTTGATATAAGATTAAGACGACTCTTCATATACTGAGAATACATACGATCCTGATCCAACATCGAAGACTACGTAGTCTCCCTCAATCCTTCCAGAAGCTACTCCTGGAACACCTTCGACGAAGCATCCATCTCGCCACACCACCCTTCCACCCTCTTCAATCACCGGTTTTTTCAAACCCATCGTCGGCACGTAAACCTCACCTCTGCTATTGACGGGTATACTCACCTCTAAAGTCAATGAATTTATTCCCCTCCTCCACTTTGAAACTATAAGTCCCCGTATCGTCCTCAATGAAGCACCGGCATACGTGAGGCCTGCGACCACATGCGGTTTGATTATCACCCTCTCAAACCCCGGATGCGAGGGATCTGCGTTTACGCCTGCTAGAGCCCTGTAAAACCACGAGTCTACGCTACCGAACATTATGTGGTTGTGTGAATTCATCCCTGAGCCTGTTAAGTACTCCCACCTCTCCCACACGGTGGTCGCGCCCTCTCTAATCATATATCCCCAACTTGGATAAGTCCTTTGAGACGCTATCTTATAGGCTACATCAGCGTAGCCGTGTTTAGTCAACGCGTCAAACAAATACCTCGTTCCAACTATTCCGGTATTTACATGGTAGTCGTGAGCAGCTGTGAGATCGTCTACCAATCTACTCACTACTTGGTTCTTCTTATCCGGCGGAACCACATCTAAATACAATGGTATACAGTTCGTAGTTTGACTATAACTATCGCTTGGAGTAGCGTAGTAAACCGTTGGTACACTCACCAAGTACTTCTCGTTAAATCTGTTTTTAATTTTTTCAGCCAATTCAGCGTATTTATCGGCGTCTTCCAACCTCCCGATTATACGCGCAATATTGGATAGCAGTAGTACATCTTCGTAGTAGCATAGTGTCGATACGACTTCGCCCGGAGTGTTTAGAGATTTTATCTGCCCAGGTGGACACCAATCTCCATACTTGCTGAACTTTAGAATGAAATTCTCAGCTTTAGACGTTAAGAAGTCTACCCAGCCCTTCATCAACTCATAGTTTTCCTCGAGAATTCTCTTATCGCCATAGTACAGGTACATGTACCAAGGTATGATTACACACGCCGTTCCCCACGCCGGGTCAGCTGGATAGAGACTCCAGTACGGTGGAACAACGTCCGGTACACTACCATCTTCCCTCTGAGCCACCTTTATGTCTCGAATCCACTTAGTGTAGAAGGCGGCCATATTAAAGTTGTAAATCGCCTCCTCCGCTGAAAGCTGTGCATCACCCATCCATCCCATACGCTCATCCCTCTGAGGGCAATCAGTCGGTATGCTCATCAAATTGCTCAACTGCCCCCATAGTATGTTCCTATGAATATCGTTGATCAACTGGTTTGAACATGAAAAACCGCCGATAGGTTCAACGTCTGTATGTACAACAACCCCTTGGAGATTGGCAATACTCGGTATTCCTGGAAAACCCGTAACCTCTACGTAGCGAAAACCATGATAAGTAAACCTCGGCTCATACACCTCAACACCTTCACCCTTAAGTATGTATACGTCTGTAGCCTTAGCACCTCTTAAATTCGCCACGTTTATTGTTCCATCTGGATTCAGTACTTCAGCATACCTAAGCTTAACCTCAGTACCCCTTGATCCACTAACGGTTAACCTAACCCAACCGGTGAAATTCTGACCAAAATCGTAAACATATACATCTGGCTTCGGATTTACTACACGTACTGGCTGTAAAACTTTAACAGCCCTTATCGGTGGAAACGTCGCCTGTGAAACCAATCCTCCACCAGGAGGTTCCGCTATTTTAGCATTCTCCCAAGATGAGTCATCGTAACCAGGGGAATCCCAACCATCTTTCTCAAGCCTAGCGTCGTAAACCTCACCGTCGTAGATATCGTTTTCAACTATTGGACCTTTTGAGACCTTCCAGTTTTCATCCGTCGCTATGAGCTCTGAAGACCCGTCTGCAAACTCTATTTTTAATTGCAGTATTGCCCTTGGATCACCATAGTGTTTATGGAAACCCCTCCTTTCTGGTTTAACGTTGAAACGACCGTTACCGAGCATAATTCCAACGACATTTTCCCCCTCCCTTAGAAGACCTGTGGCATCGTAGGTCGAGTAGAGTACCAATTTCTCATAATCAGTCCACCCAGGGTCAAGCAGTTTATCTCCAACCCTACAGCCATTTATCCTCAGCTCATAGTAGCCCAAACCGGTTACGTAAGCTCTCGCCGATTTAACCTTCCTATTCAACGTGAATTTTCTCCTAAGCAAATCTCCACCTGTAATCCACTTAGCCTTCCAATCTTCAGCCTTCAAAAGCCCCATTTCAAACCTAGCGATTTTACTCCATGGGCTGACACGACCCCTATCATCCCACCATCTAACCTTCCAGTAGTACGTCCTACAGCTCTCCAACGGCTTTCCAGCATACTCCACGTTTACCGATTGATTTGAATAGACTTTCCCGCTGTCCCACATATCGCCGATATCTTTGTTTAAGTATTCTACTGTAGAAGCCACAAGTATCTGATAAGCAGATTGCATACGACCTCTCTCAGCGTGGATCAACATCCAAGAAAACCTGGGTTTAACTACGTCTAATCCAATCGGATCAACGGAGTATTCGCAGAGTAAATTTATCGGGGCTTCTGGAAGACCTTCAGCTGAAACCTCCATACAATCGTACATTTACAACTGCCTCCCCTCCTTCTTTAGAAGGAGAAACGATTATAATTTTTTCTATAGCATCGTATAAACTCGTGATGTTCGCATCGGAATAACATCAACCTGTGAAATCTATAGTTGAAGTACTGGAAGATGTTTTACCGGAAATTTTGAGAAATTATTTATTTAGCTTACGCTGATTAGAGGAAATAAGTTTATTTGGGGCTCTTTCGAGCTTTAGGGCTAGGTGAAAGGTTGAATTTGAGTTTAAGCGGCGTTTCAATCCCAGATTTGGAGAAGCCCGGTTTTGACTCGGAGCTTAAGAGGTTTGAGCGATATTTGAGCAGCACTAGAAGCCGGAAGGGCGGCTTGAGGACCGACAAAACCATTGGGAAATACGTCTATGTGGTGGAGCGGCTCAAGGAACACCTACGGGGCAAGGGCTTCCAAAGTTTCCTAGAGGCCGATGAGCAAACCTTAAAGGAGTTCATCCTCAACTATGAGGGTGTCCGATACGTCCTCGCCAAGGGTGGAATTTGGAAAATAGAGAAGAGGGGTCAAATTCGATGGCAGCACAGAAACTTTGCGATAACAGTGTTGAGGCTGCTGTATAAAGTGCTAGGGTCTCCGAAAGAGGGCCTCAAGGACTTGAGGCTGAGCATGCCTATCGAGAAAGCCAGCCGCGTTCAGGGACCAGAGGAAGTCCTAAGCATAGCTGAAGTCATTAAAATGATTGCTGTTTGGGAGGCTGAGCCCGATGCTCGACTCAAAGCCAGGAACCAAGCACTGCTCGCGGTATTATATGAGGCTGGTCTGAGGTGTGGTGAGGCTGCAAACCTAAAGCTGGGGGACATCACACCCACTGACTATGGAGCTAAGATATACGTAGCAGAAACCAAGAGCGGTAGGAGCAAGGTTGTCCCGATAGTGGAGGCTTGGAGTTACTTAAAGCGGTGGATTGAACTCCACCCATTTAAAGACGACCCAAGGGCACCCCTATGGTTGAACCTTCACCTCAAAGAGGGAGGAGCCCTCGGCAGCGGCATGATCTACACCATACTAAAGCAATCGGCAAAACTGGCTAAAATAAGGAAAAACGTGTATCCCCATTTGCTTAGACACACGAGGGCGACTCACCTAGCCAAGAGCGTAAGTGAAAACGTCCTACGTAAAATAATGGGTTGGAGTCCTCGATCCGATGCACCCGCGTTCTACTTCCACCTTTCAGGCAGAGACGTTGAGGATGCGGTTTTAGCCGTTTATGGTTTGAAGCCCAAAGAGGAGCCCGTCTTAGCCCTTAGAAAGAGGGAGTGTCCACATTGTGGATATGCGAATCCCCCTCACTTAGTGTTCTGTGAGAGGTGTGGTAAGCCGATACCTACGAGCATGACTATACTGAAGGAGCTTGAGGAGATGGAGAAGTCTAAGCGGGAAATGGAGGAGGTCAAGGCTAGGCTCAAAGGGATTGAGGACTTCATGAAGCTCCTCTTGGGTCGCATTCCCCCCTCGAACGCCTTGGACCTACTAAGCTTCTTCATCCAAGCACAAGAGGCTAGGGGGCGCGTTGTGGACTTGAAGGTTGGGACGTCCGAAGAGTTGAAGCAAGTGCTTAAATTGGATCGAGGAGGCACTTAACCCTCTTTTTTCCCTTTCCCCTCAATGGCATTCAATACATTCTCCAAAGCCTCCTCAAACGTTTCTCCATACTTAGCCAGTCTGACCAATAGGGGGATGGGTATGGTTACTTCCTCCCTCTCCATGCTTTCCTTTATCCATTTGCGGTGGAGTCTTACGATCCTCTCAGCCTCTTTCTCAGCCTCTCGCTTGTAGTCTTCGTAGAGTGCGTAGATCTCTGGGTGATGTTGTTTCAAATGCTCCATCCGCTTCTCACTTCTCAAGATGCGCCTAATGCGGTTGGCATGCTCGACGCGAAAGCCCTTGGGCAGGGGGAAGATGATGGCTAAAACGTACTCTCCCCCTAAGTCTGGAATTGTAGTGGATACGCTTAGGTATGTGTAGTCCTTACTGTATGTGAAGGATGTCTTACGTACTTCGTCCCAACCTTGGATGATGCGCTTTGTCCTACGTCGGATGGGTTTGAGTATCCTGATGAGCTTCACGTGTTGGGTTTTACTTAAAAACTATATTTATATGTTGTGTTTCCCCGCGCAGGCGGGAAGACAAGTACTCTATATAGTTTTTAAGTAAAACCATAATGCTTATAAATGCTGAGTGCTTAACTCTGTTGTAATGAGCGGTGCAGAAAAGGAGGAGGCTAAGCCCCCTAAAGGGACCTTAAGGAAAGTCGCCTTACCCATAGTAATAGTAGTAGCAATCGTCATCGTTTTGCTCGTCCCTATGGTTCCGGTGCAAGTGTCCTACACGGAGGTTGAAAGCTATGAAAGGCTAGCCGAATACGAAGTAGTTGAAGCGACGCTGACTCAACACTTCGACCTCATAAGGGGCATTTACCATAGGGAGACAGTTATCGTCAAAAACACGGACAAATATGGCGGAACGTTTAGCGTGGAGTTGCGGCTTTATGACGTAAGGGGGTTGTTTGGAAGAAAGGTCGTGAGCAACTACATAGCCCCCGGAGAGTCGAAGGCGTTTATAGCAGAGTTCGACACTGAATTGGGTCAAGACGTTAGAGGTGAATATGAAGTCTCTCCCCCCACGGTGATAGACCAGAGGTTGGTAACCAAATACAAGACCGTTTACAAGTCGATATTGGAGATCCTATTATATGGAAGAGAGTAAATGCGTTCTTAAAGTCCTTATAGCCAAATTGTAGATAAAGTATTTAAAGCGTGAGAAAAAGTGAAGGGGTGAAGGCGAAATGAGCTTTGCTTATGATACAGAGTTTGACCGAGAAGAATTATTGGTAAGGGCTTTTACTCATCTGAGGGCAGTAGGGTTTAGGGTCAAGACCAAAGGTTACATACTGGAGGCAGAAAATGGTAGGGACTATTCTACACTATGGTGCGTAGTCTTCCTTCTACTCGGTATAACACCGTTCGTTATCTATGGGCTCACCGGAGGACAAGCGGGGGGAGGGGCCCTGCCCATAAGTATGATTCCGTTCATTATCTATTGGTTCACGAGAAAGAAGAATAAGATAATCCTTGATGCCAGCGCTTCTGGAAAGTTTAGAATAGAATATAATGGCGTAAAAGCTCTTCAAGAGGCTGAAAGGTTAGCCAATATGTTTAAAACAGAGTAAGCAGATAAATACGAGTAGCACCTCATACTCTAGCCAACATAAACTTTAAACCCACAGAACAAATGCGTCTGTTTGAGTTTACTTGATCGTCGGCTATAGAAAGATTTAAATCTTTTCCAACAAATACTTCACACTGAGCATTATGCCCTTAGAAGATTTCCTCATGCCTGGGGAAAGCATCCGATATAGAAGTCCCGGAATGGTTGAGTATCAAGGCGACACGTATGAATTCTGCATCACAGATAGAAGGCTCATATGGTATAAACGCGCTGGGCTAATTTTCAAGTCGGATAGAGTAGTCGCTGAAAACATTGGTGAGGTTGAAGGCATAAAGTTCTTTACGGGCGGGGTTTTTCGTAAAAAAGGCATAATTCAAATAACCACTACGAGGAAAAGGCTCGAATTCAGCGGACCGAAGGACACAATGATGGCTATTTACCAAGAAATACAAAGCTACATGGGTAAATGACATGTTTAAGACCACTCCCCTCATCTGAACGTGAGCGAGGAAAGTCTATTTGCCTCTCAAATGCCCTAGACATTCTCCAAGCTCATAGACTTTCGAGGGGAGTACACCGTACTTGACTCAGCAAATCATCAGCTAAAACGTTTATAAACGCTATTTCGTTTTTAGCTAACGCTTTTTTCAGAAAGGCACTAGATTTTAGCTTAGATGACCACCTTAGAAAAATATTAAAAACGAAGTCAGAGAATTAGGGGCGTCGTCATTGGGGGGTGAGTACACCATCTTCGTCGTACTTGTACCTGCTAACGTTTTTAATATTTTCAGATACCCAAGATTTTAGCTCCTTTTTCACGTCGGCATCAGTTAAAACCGATAAGCGTGAAAATAACGTTTTAGAGGGGTCCTCTGCAAACTCATTTAAAGAGTACACGTTGCAGAAACCCTTGCCCCTCCCTTCTTCTTCGAGGAAGACATAGCCCTTCTCCACCAAGTGGTTTAAAGCCATCCTGACTGTGTTCTGACTTTTCCCTACGAGCGGCGCCAGCTGTTTAGCAGTGAACCAAGTCACCCCCATTGCCCCTAGCTTTTTCGCTTCAGCCATGATTTTCTCCTCCAGTGGACTTAACTCAGCAAGGGTCTTCGTGAGGATTTTACTGGCGATTTTAATGGCGTCCATTGCATCTG
The DNA here is from genome assembly GCA_938082915.1 of uncultured archaeon. Classification (GTDB taxonomy): domain Archaea; phylum Thermoproteota; class CALKCG01; order B24; family B24; genus DTBU01. Next base: position 11,473 of record CALKCG010000153.1, read on the forward strand.
CCCACTCCGCGCAAACGTATTTTACACCATTTCGCTCTATGACTAGTCGCTTCATCTGTCTGAGCATGGCTAAGCTTTTTATCAATTCAATCAGCCTGGGGCGGTCGCGCCTCACCCGTACTTTGTCCGATGGGAGTTTTATCAACTTCGCATAGGGGACTACAACCTCTCTTATTCCATGGTTGCGGAGCCAAGACACAACCCTCCGTACCTCTCTGACTTGTTCTAAAGCCTTTTCAGCCTCCCATGGGTAAGCATCCCAAAATGATTGGAGGTCTTGAACTCTCTCGGTTTGCTCTTTGCTGTCATCGCAATGGATGGTGAATGTCCTGGTTTCAAACTGCGGGTCCACATCTAGGGACGTGGTGGTGGTTACGAGGCTAATGGGTCCCTCTGCTTGGACATAGTATGGTTCATATGTTCCACTGTCTCCCCTTTTGACGGTGCCTAGCATCAAGCCCTTTTCAGTCATCATTATCTGCAAGCTACCCGATGCAGACTCCGCACCCCCCATCTGCCCAACGTATAAAATCTTGTGCTTCAGCTGGTTTTTAACATAGTCGAGCCAAGCGGGCGTTACCCTCGTAACTTTAACGACGTCTTCGGGCGGGAATGCCTCCAAGACTTTTTCCACTAACCATGTCTTTCCAATCCCTGAAACGCCCACGACTCTTTCGTGGGTTGGGTTTTGCCTTAAATAGCTGAGCTTGGAGAGGAACAGAGCCACCTTGTTTTCATCTTCACCAACTATTACCTTGTCCAATCGCTCCATCACGAACCTCAATGGGTCGCCTTTCAGAATGGCGAGGAGCTCGGGGTCTGGTTTGAATGCTTCACTCCAAGTTCTTTCGAGCCCCATTGTTTTCCTCCCCCTTGGGGAAGGCAACGTAAAACCTTATCCATTCGTCGGCTGTCTGCGCGCGGATCCATTCTGACGACGGGAGGATCGTCCAGCCATTAGCACTCAAGCATTTGACCAGCCTCTCCACCATTTTCTGGTCGTTTGACCTGAGTTTAAGCACCACATACTCTCCATACATACATCATCGTTATAGGGAGGCGAAAGCTTATATAAAAGTCTTACTATAGTAAAACACATGAGCGGGCATGAAATGGTGTTGCTAAACTTCAAGGTAAGCAAGCCCCTCTACGAATTGGTGGAGAAAAGCGCTGAGAAGCTGAAAGTCAGCAAGAGCGAGTTGTTGCGGAGGGCTTTGCTGGGCTATCTGGTGGATGAGGGTCTCTCCATAACCGATTTAGCTAAACTAAACTTATACTCCAGCGTGATAAGCATGTGGGAGACATACCGATCCCAGAGGATCCTCTTCGCGGCGCTTCGAGCCCTCATGGTTGCCCACATGTCCAAGGCTGAACCCGAGGTGCGTGGGATGCTCGACAATCTGTATCAACTGTTGAGTGGAGAAAGTGCGAGGTCCGAGAGCCTCCAAAAAGAGGTCGAAGAGGTTTTTGACAGGATAAAGTCGTCTCCCTCAAGTGTCCCTGAGTTGGTGGATGTATTGAAGCAACTTGAAGTGAAGCTAATAGGGGTTGTGGAATTGGAAAAAGCCGAGGCGAAGTGAAGTGTTGTATAGTATAATAGTTTTTAGTAAAAACTATTATAAGATCCTCTCTTTTGAGGTGAGAGAGTGAGTGCAAATCAAAAATCAGAATCAGAGTCAAAATCAGAGCCTGAAGTCAGCCTTGTCTGCGATGTGTGCGGCAAGTCGTTTGATAGTGAAGTTAGCCTCAGAGGGCATAAGCTTAGAGCCCATAGGCTCTCATCCTCCAAAACGTCTTCTTTTATAGAAGAGGGGGGTAAACCATCCATTCCCGACCCATACGCTCATTTAAAGCAGATGTTGACCACCTTCGGCTTGAGCGACCGGGATGCGGGCGCCGTCGTCAAGTTCATGGAGCCGTATAGCCCCGATGACATCCATAAACTCATAGAGGCAGCCAGCACATACATGCCTAAAGGCAGGCTAAGGCTTTTTATAGAGTCATGGAGTAATGTGAGGGGCATCCCCATACCTCCCGATGTGGAGGAGGAGCTAGGCATAAGCATTCCTTACGATTATGCACAGCATAGGAGATACGATTATTATGCTAAGCGCCCCAAGTATGAGGGAGAGGGTGAGTCATCCTCATCCGCGCTAGTGGAGATGATTAAGGGCTTGACGGGCATAACGCGGGCCTTGATGGAGAAACAGCTTAGCCCTCCACCTTCAAACCCTGAGCCTAACTCACCCCTCCGAAAACTAGAGAGCTTGGAGGATGAGCTGAAGGAAACTAAAGCGAAATTGGAGGAGGAGAGGATGAAGCGTGAGGAGATGGAGCGAAAGCGTGTAGAGGAGGAGATAGAAACCCTGAAGAGAGAAATCATGGAGCTAAAGAACAAGCCCATTGACGCAACGCTGAAGAAGCTCGACATTCTGGATAGGCGGTTAGCCGACTTAAGTGAGTGCTTCAAGCTCATCGTCAAAAGCTCCATAACCTCCGAAAAACCACCGAAGCGTGAGGAGTCCCCCTCAAGTGAACTCACCGAGGAAGAGCTTAAGAGCCTAGGCATTCCATACGAGGAAGTTTGAGAAAATGGAGGAGCTAGCGCGAGGCAAACTGGACCCCAAAAAGCTCAGGCAGAACATAGACAGAGTGCGGGGCAACATTAAACTCCTGAGGGAGACCATCGGTGACTCCTTCGGTGATAGACCCATCATTGGCTTCATCCGCGATTTGAGAAAGAGAGTTAAATCTGGAGTGTCCCCTAGTGAAGTGGAATATGGAGAGGACGTGGAGAGCCAGGAAAAGGTCGCCGAGTCCCCTAGCCCTAGCGATGTCGAAACACCCACCCACGCGGAGGAACTCCCGCCAAGGCTCATTGAGCGCAAACCCTTGGAGTTGGAAATTTTCAAGCGTCCGAGGCTCATATCAAGCCTAAGAAAGTATGGTGAACTGCTGACCCGCGAAAAAGAGCTTGAGCTAAAGTACCAAGAGGCACGTTTAAAGCACTTCACCAAGCTTATGGAGAGTCCCCCACCCAAGCCTGAAAAGGAGGAAAAACGTGGAGTCCATTACTAGGGTGATTCGCACGAGGAGAGCATTTAGGTGTCCTGACTGTGGAACGTGGATAAGACCCGATGACTACTTCACTTCATTGGATTGCCCAAGATGTGGGAGGCGGATCGCTTTAAGAGACGTGGAGGGGACCAAAAGCGAGACCCGAGCGAAGGGGTTCTGAGGTTTGTACTTGGTCATCGAATACTCCCTCCCGAAACACCCCCTATGTAGGAAGAGGATACCCATCACCACAAACAAGAAAAGACTCAGGGGCAAAATACTCCTAAAGAGTGAGGGGTTTCGGCTAAGCAACGCAAAGCGTTTACGGCTCCTGTCTAAGCTGACGGATGGAGACGTGAATGAGATCTTGAAGTGTCTGGTCAACCGGGCCTATGGATCGCGGGGGCAGCAAGGTGAGGCTAAGCTTTTAAAGTGGTGGGTTGAGGAATAGGGCTTTTTCACAAAGTCAACCTATAAATTAATTTAAAAGTGCTTTTCGCCTTGAAATGCTCGAATGCCCGGAGGGGGAGGAGGGAAATTCCATACTTATTTCCCCTAATTTCCGTAGAGTAAGTTATTTATTCTTCCTATGCATCATTTAAACCTGTGGATTTTCAACGGGTTGGAGTTGCAGACCTAATTCTTCACAACGGTAAAGCTCCATCTTGGTTGATAAAGCGAATGGTCAGATTAGGCAGTACCATAGTTAAGTTGATCATAGATGAGTATGGTCATCGGGAGTTTCTACTAAGGCTTTCAAACCCCGTTTGGTTTCAAGCTTTATCCTGCGCATTAGCCTACGACTGGGATAGTAGCGGTACCACGACTGTACTTTGTGGTGTTTTAAAGAACGTACTCAACCAGCAGGATTTAGGCGTTAAAGCCGTCGGAGGAAAGGGAAAGCTTTCACAATTGAGCCTAAACGAAATAGACGGATTGAGTAAGATTTACGACTTCTCCGAGGAGGAAAGTAAACGACTCAAGTATGCAAGTAGAATGACCGCAAAGATCGATAACGTAGCTGTTCAAGCTGGTTATAGACTCTACCACCACACGATGTTCATATCGGACGATGGAAGTTGGGCTGTTGTTCAACAAGGCATGAACCCGGATTTGAAGACAGCTAGGAGGTTTCACTGGCTTTCTGGAAGTTTCAAAAGCTTCGTCGTTGAGCCACATAGTGGAATAATAGGCAGCGTGGTACATAACAGCGTCCTCAATACCGTAGCAAAGGATTCCGAAGAATTCAGGAAATTAGCGGTAGATCTTGTTAAAGACGGAACCGAAAGGCTCAGAAGAACGCTGCTATCGATTCGAGTAGAGGGACAGGAAGCACTTTCCAAATGGATGACTGGACTCACGGAAACACCCATTATAAAGGCGTATAAGGTGGATCCTAAGAGTGTAAATTGGGATTCTCTTAAGAAAGCCTATGAAAACGCCCCAAACAACTATGAAGAGCTTTTAGCGATTAAAGGAGTAGGCCCATCCACCGTCAAAGCCCTTGCATTAATCTCGGAGCTCGTCTACGGCGTCCAACCAAGTTGGAAAGACCCTATCAAGTATAGCTTCGCGTTTGGAGGGAAAGACGGCATCCCATTCCCAGTGAAGCGACGAGAGTATGATGAAGCCATAAGTTTCCTTGAAGATGCAATATCAAAAGCCAAACTAGGTAGTAGAGATAAGATTGAAGCTCTTAAAAGACTTAAAAACTACGCTTCAAAAATTCAACTCGTATGAGAAATAGTCTTTGGAGGGGGTGAAGCGTAATGCGCTTCAACTTATTGGAAATATTGAAGACTAAGCCTATTTAAAACGTCAGATATACTCAATCCCCTATCTTCAGCTATCATCGTCAAGTGACGTACAGTTGTAGGCCCCATCCCCAGAAGTCTACATACAGCCAGGTCTACTATGAATGGGTCTACGCCAAGCAAGACTTTATCGTTTACCTCGGCCACGTGTAAACCTCTAGGGACTACTTTAACGAGGTCTGCTAAAACCTTATCGACGCCCCTCGCATGGTAATTTAAAAACTTAGATCTCACAATCAAAAGCCCAAACATATTTTTAATACAGCACGTTAACCTTGTTGTTGGATGGCTTCCAGCTTTAGCGAGGTTGATGAATAACCCTGCCTCCATTAAAACCGATGGGAGGGGGAGAGATGCGCATGTTCTATACTTTACCACGTTGACGTTAATCTTACCGTATTCAGAAAAATCTACGAGTTTAACCCCCTGAATACCTCTCAATTTTTCGTAAAAAGATAAGCTTTTAAACCTCTCCTTGGGGGAATGCATAGTGCTAGCTGTATCACCTACGTAAACGGTTTTTGCATAATCCCCAGCGTAGAACACCGTAGCCTTTAACAGGTCGATGTTTGGAGGGTAGAACCCGCAGATGTTTGGTTTAACTACTGCTATGTCGCATCGACTTGGCTTAAAACCTGATGCTTCGGCTAATTGGTTTAAAGACTTTATGGCTAGAGCGATGTCCGCGACAACCACCGTGAAAATTTCACTAGACATCTGATTATTTAATAGCCTGTGTCTTTTTAAGTTTCCCGGAGGACGAAACTTTATCTTCAAGCTGATTTAAGAAGGCTGATAGACATGGATAGACCAGTAGTAGCAGTATCCAGGGGAACTAGCAGATATGAGACGGTTAAGAAAACCTTAGAACTCATACGTGACGATATAGCTGAAAGCATCAAAGGAAAACGTAAGGTGCTCATAAAACCGAACTTTGTATCAGACAGTATACAATTGGCTGCTACGCATGTAGATGCAGTTAGGGCAATACTCGACACGATCACACCTTTGACCACTGGAGAGATTCTGATAGGAGAGGGGTCTTATGGAGATACGTTTAAAGGATATAGAAACTTCGGCTACACGAGGCTCAGAAGCGAATACGGTGTCGAACTCGTAGATTTAAACAGCGACGAATACGTTGAAGTAAATGTTTTCAATAGAGAGTTTAGAGAGTTCCCAGTAAGAGTCTCTAGGATAGTTTATGAAAGCGATTACAGGATATCAGCCGCCGTCATGAAAACACACGACTTCGTCGTCGCAACACTATCCATAAAAAACATGGCGGTTGGAAGCATAATTAAACCCTACAAAGGTAGAATTCATCAAGGCTATCCAGCTATAAACTTAAACATCTACAGGGTAGCTAAGTTCATACCAGTACATTTAGCGGTTATAGATGCTTTTAAAGCCATGGAGGGAGATGGACCAGTTTGGGGCAGTGAAGTTTCAATGAACGCGGCATTGGCTGGTTTAGATCCTGTAGCCGTAGATGCAGTAGCCGCCTATATCATGGGGTTCAATCCAATGGATATAGGTTATATATACTATTGCCATAAGTTTGGACTTGGAAATGCAAACATTGAAAATATAAGGATAGTTGGCGAAAACATTGAAATGTTAAAGAGGAGGTTTAAACCCCATAGGACTATCGATGAGCAGTTTAACTGGAGGATGCCTCAAGAACTGCTATCTCAACTAAATCTAGACCCTTAGGAGGCTACTTTGAATTCCTCCACTTATACTCCCAAGGGTTTACACTCCACTCTATAAGTCTCCGCTTAAGGGTTTTAGAGCTTACACCTAGAATCTTAGCTATAGCAGACATTGACAGCCCCTTCTCTAAATAACCTACAACCGTCTTCTTATCTATTGCCTTCATAGGTCTACCGATACGTTTCCCTTCAAGCTTAACCCTCCTCATCCCCTCTTTAGTCCTCTGACTTAACAATTCCCGTTCCCTTTCAGCAACCCAGCTGAATATGGCGAGTACAAGCTTACGAATCGATGGATCTAACGTCTGAAGGAAACTCTCTTTAGGACTTATACTGACGAGTGGAGTTTCGAGCGTTTCAAGTGCTTTTACGGCTTCAAGCGTCTCATAGAAGCTTCTACCTATCCTTGAAAGCTCGTACACTATTGTGACTACGGGTTTAGGTTTTAAGCCTACAACCTCTTCTACAAGCTTTCTGAACCCCTGTCTCTTAAGTGGAGGAATCTTCCCACTTATAGCTTCATCCTCATAGTACTTGACAACCAAATAGCCGTTATTACGTGCCCACTCATCGATAGCTATCTTCTGATTTTCAACAGTCTGCTCACCAGTACTAACCCGCACATATGCGACAGCTGGCTCAAACTCAGTAGACAAAATCTAAAACCCCCTTAATTCCGTAAGGTTTGGACCTATAAATCGTTTAAGCACTTTTCGCCGTTTATTTCTCAAGGGCTCCTTTATGTCCATAAACTTATCCGTGGCAACTAGGGGGCCTTAGATTATGCTTGGGAAACTCCAAATCTCCACAATACTTAGATAATTTAATTGATTTATGATATAAGTAAATCGATGAAAATTAAAAATTTAAGT
>CALKCG010000154.1 GCA_938082915.1 uncultured archaeon
TGAGAAGGTTCCGTTCATGCATGCAGATGCTGCGCATAGGCTTTTGATGAATGTGGTAACAGCTCCTAAGGAGTCTGTAGCTAAGAAGGCTGTATCGCCGTTCTGGATAGGCGTCTTAATAGGGTTCATCGCATGGATGCCTAGGCTCTGCGCAGATATATTTCCATGGTTTCCAGACATATACGGTTGGAGAACCAACACATGCGGCTACGGGTCTTGGTTTGTTCCAGCAGGGCATCCACTTGCAGAAGTAGCTGGTTTAGCTAGAGTTGGTAAGGAGCCCTTAGGCGTCGCTATAGCGTACCTTGCTCCCTTGCACGTGCTGTTCGGCATATGGTTCTGGTACCTGATAATAGTCATAGTGATTCAGGCGTGTGTTTATATGGGATACTACACGGGGATTACGGGAATTTCTGGATGCGGTAGAATTTGGTGTGGTGAGGCAAGTGTCTGCTACGGGCCGCCTTTAAAGCTTACTCCAGTGATTATAGGAAGTATATGGGGTTTGTCGATATTTGTGTTGATTTTAAGCTGGCGCTACATAAGGGATACTATTAGCGCAGCCCTGGGGAGGATGGAGTCGTCACGTAGAGCTGAATTTGAAAGGGGCGAGCCGATGAGTTATAGAGCCATCTGGCTGTTCTTTGTTGGAACATTCATAGCGGTGGCTGTCATGTGCGTGATTATGGGTATGAGCTTGCCATCCGCTCTCTTAACCGTCGTAAACATGGGTATGCTGTGGTTTTCCATGATGAGGGTTTTAGGCTTATCAGGCGTATACTACCGTAAGGCTGAGAAGGGAGGCATCATGCACCGCCTACTCATATGGCCTCTAGCCCCTGAGAACTACCAAATGGATAGAGATTACTTGATGTCAGCCCACATAAATATGTGGCTTGCAGACGCACCCGACATGGGCTACTCGATAGGTGGAAACTTCTTCTCAGCATTCTTATCATATAAGATGGCCTCCCTTACTGGTGTAACCTCTAGAAGCGTGTTGAAGGTTCTTGTAGTGTCTATAGTCTTAGGTACGCTGGGGGTGATTCTGGGATTCTTCCAAGCCGCTTACACGTTCGGTCTTACGAGGATACCTGGAAGCTGGGGCACCCACGGATGTAATTCTTTAGTCGAGAGGGGCGTACGTCCAGACCTATGGAACATATACCCTGCGAGCGAGCCTTGGATCCCGCAGTTCGTAGTAGGCTTTATAATAGTTGCCGCTTTAAGCATTCTCCACGCACGGTACGTATGGTTTCCATTGGAGCCAGTAGGCTTCGTCACAGGACTTGGTGCGGGATTCGAGTGGGGCTTCTGGAGCTACGGGCTCGTAGCTTGGATACTTAAGACTATAACGCTTAGAATAGGTGGAAGCAAAGCTTACGAGGAGTACGGTGCACCCATAGCCTCAGGATTCATAGCTGGACACATGCTGGCGCTAATACCTGGAACAATAATATCGAAGATAAGATTCTTCTATCCATTCTAAACATCCCCTATTTTTTACCTAGGGATTTACAGTATGGGGGTGTTACCTGTTTCGGTAAACGTTCAGCCCAATACTGGCGTATGCGAAGGCTTTTCGGACGATAAGGGTGAGCGTAGGCGTAGGTCTATAGTCTTAGCCCCTATAAAACTTAAGGTTAAGGGTGGAGACGTTACCGTAAGCTGGACCTGCAACCTAGCCGAAAGCTGCCACAACGAGGAGTGCTTCTACGCCAAGTCTAAGCCCGAGAAGATGCTGAGGTTTTAAACAAGCCTCTTTGATAAAAGACCACATATAAGGTTGAACGACTCAATTCCCCTAATCGCGACCATGGTCTGGGTCAGAGTAGCGTCAACCCCACTCTACGCGGGGAGAGAACGGTTTGCTCGGTTAATCGATCCAAACCGCTGGGAGGCGTTAAAACAGGCTTCCACGTAGAATATCGCTTCCACTCTGAAAGCTCCTAAAAGAACCACAATTCCAAGGTAGAAGTTGAAAAATAGGGGGATTTATCCATCAGTCTTTAGTTCAAATCCCAGTGTCTCCATTTCGAAAACTAGCATCCCTATATCTCTTGAGGACTTTCTCCATTTTCGTTTTAAATCTTGGACGTCTTCCTCTTCGTCTGGTACTCTCAATTTAAGTCTTGGCTTCCTTTTTAAGGGGAGGACGGCTTTATTCTTCTTTAAACTTTCATCGAATGTTGAAAATTCTACAGTTCGATTAAAGATTCGCCCCTCTTAGACAAGTATCTATATGCGGTGGTGATTACATATGTTGCTGGAAACACGGCTTTATACGCTTCTATGGGTCCGTATAACACGAAGTCTGCTGAGAGGATTATTGGAGCTATGTTAGACGCTAAAGCGGCTGCTTCAACTCCCTCTACTCCATATGCCTCTTTAAGCTTCTTCTTCATCAGTGAAACTGCGTTATGTGCTCCGCAACCGCATGGCAGTCCAAACGTAGATTTTACACTTAGTACTGCCCTTAAAGCTGCGGATAGACTAGGTACATCCATTACAAACGTATCCACAAGTGGTGCTGTTACACCGGCTTTTTCAGCTTTAAACAGTAGTTCTCTTAAAGCCTCTACACGCACATTAACATCCATGATTCTACTAGTGTATAGGAGGAGGACTGCCGATTTGACTCCGCTTTCCAACAGTATACTCAGCTCTTCATCTTTAGATCGAGGCGTTAATGAATTGAATATAACTCTACTGGACAGCCCCACATCCTTAACGTAACTTAAGGCTGTAGACATTACCTCCAACGTTGGCACATCTATTAGGAAAGGTTTATCGATCAACTTGGAAACGAAGTCTATGTACTTTGCTACGGCTTCCGGAGATGGGATAACCACGTCGATTAAACCTGGAATCTTAGTTTTATCGATAATCTCTTCATAAGACTTCAACAGTTTCTCCGCAGCATCTCTATCGAACTCACATTTCTTCTCATCTGAGACGAGCCTATGCTTGTGGTAGAATATGGAGCCTATCAATACTGGAGGGTTATCTCCCCTCCCTCTTCCTATTTTAATCCCACCTATTTCAAAGACCTTCTGGTCTGCTTTAAACTTAAACATAGATTATCATGCTTTCATAATTTTAAAGTTAAAAAAAGCTTTACTCTCTATTCCCATTCGCCAATACCGCTTCTCAACTCTGAATAGGTGGAAAAATTAATTTAGAGGAGGAAGCTTAGAATACTTTGGCGTCGCCATGTCCGAGTCTTGGGATGAATTTTGGAATAGATGGTTTAGAAGACGCATGTGGCCTTTCTCAGCGTTCTTCGAGAGAATGGATGAAATGTTTAGAGAGATTGAACGCGCATTTGAAAGAGAGCTTGAAGATTTAACTAAAGAGGTTCCAAAGGATTTAGTACGTGAAAAAGTCCTACCTGACGGTACAAAGGTGTATGAGTGGGGTCCATTCATCTACGGGTATAGCGTAACGATCGGCTCAGATGGAAAACCTCAAGTGAGGGAATTCGGCAACATAAAGCCAGGCGTTAGCCGTAGATTCGGCAGACCGTCCATATCCATTAAGGAGGAGCGTGAGCCGCTTGTCGAAGTGATCAGCACAGACGGTGAGATAAACGTCGTAGCCGAAGTGCCTGGTGTTGAGAAGGAGGATATAAAGCTTCACGCTACTGAGACAACACTGACTATAAGCGCTGAAACGGAGAAGCGTAAATACTACAAGGAAATCGAACTACCGGAGAGGGTGGATCCGAAGAAGGCTAAATCTACGTATAAGAACGGTGTATTAGAGGTTAGACTTCCAAAGAAGAAGGTTGAGGCACCTAAAGGTGAGCCGATAGAGATAGAGTGATCGCACTACTGAGAAAACCATAAGGTCACCCGTCGCTTTTAAACGTATACTTCAAAAATACAACCTCTTATAAAACTACTTTCCAGAGAGTTATTTATTGCATAACAAAACTTTCCTAATTTTTCTTGCACCTTTTTACCCCATGAGGTTGTATAAAGTACAAAGGTAATATTGGCTGTGAACTTCATAAAGCATCGAAAGTAAAATATTGTGGACTGCACATACTTAATCAGGGGTACTTTAATGCGTATTGCTTTAGGCGGTATAGGTCACGAGTCTAATACGTTTAGCCCTTTATCTACTAATATAGAGGATTTCAACGTCATCGAGGGGTGTAGGCTTCTCGAGGATGAAGTCGCTAAATACCTCATG
>CALKCG010000155.1 GCA_938082915.1 uncultured archaeon
TTATTTAAAAAACAAAATTAGGAGAATAGATTTTAATTCAACACGTGAATCGATGCGTCAACTTAGCGCCACAATTTGGACAGTACATGTAGTTTGCAGTTATAGAATGCCCGCAGAATGGACATTTGTAGATGGTATAAACACCTTCAATACGTGGAGGTGGAGTTATACTGATTGTTAGAGACTTCTTAAACATGTTGTAAACGGCTAACGCACCAGCTATTATGGGTAAAACCACGCCTATTGGTACTATCCAATACGACTGAGAGAGGTTTGAAGCTTGTGGAAAGGATACGTAAACACTATCTATGGTGCTGAAGACCGTTGGTGCAGCTAAACCCAATACGATGGCAATCGTAGTAGAACGTACATCTATTTCTCTCCGTTTAGATTCTCTCAACAATATTACTCCACTCATGAGAACCATTAGAGCTGCTATGGATCTAACTGGGAATATTTCAATCCATCCTTGGAAAACCTCCCCATTCATATTGGAGTAGGCGTAGCCTACTAGAGGAAACTCTAAGACTGCAAACGTTTCTTCTACTGAAGAACCAGGAACATAGTAGTTTGTTACCCCTATTATCATGGTCCAAGGTACTAGGAGTGATACAAACATCAATACTCCAGCTATCAAAATGGCTCTATTACTTAGTTGCCCTTTCGATTCCACGGGAATTCAGCTCCACTAAAATTAAAAACGAAATAGCAAATAAAGATATCTATTCGGAGGCAGAATAGCATAATTAACATTTGAAATTGCCATATTTATATAATGTAAACATTACTTGAGATTCCCTCATGGAAACCTCTAGAATCCACCATTATATCTTTACGATGGGTTTCCATACTTATGCTTCAGAACTCATGGAAAAATTCCAAACTCTTCCATTTAGGTTTTTCAGAAGATATATAGGTAGGTTTTTGAAAAACCGTATAATGATGTTTAGAGACGTTGTGGAGCCGTGTGTTTTAGCAGCTAATAAAACATCCCTTATAGTAGTGGATATGCAGAAGGATTTCATATACAGTGATGGTAGACTTTATGTGACTGGTTCTGAAAAAATAGTAGCCCCCTTAAAAGTTTTTTTAAACAGGTGTAGAGCAAATGGATTAACTGTGATTTTTACACAAGATTGGCATCCAGAAGATGCACCAGAATTTAGAATATGGCCGAAACATTGCGTTTCAGGAACTCAAGGCGCTGAGATAGTAGATGAGTTAAAGCCAAACCCAGGCGAGTTTATAGTTAAGAAGGAAACCTACGATGCTTTTTTCAATACGGAGCTTGAAGACATTCTCAATAGAGTTGGAGTTGAAAACGTCATCTTAGCGGGCGTTGTTGCAAACATATGTGTACTCCATACGGCTGGAAGCGCTGCTTTAAGAGGTTTTAAAGTCATTCTACCAGTGGATTGCATTGCCGCTTTAAACGATTTCGACCTCAAACTTACCATAAGGCAAGTCTCATTCCTGTACAGGGGGATAATAACAACAAGTGAGCTAATATCATTTGATTCCTCAAAATCTTTGAGTTAATTTGATCTTCCGTAGACGCTTTCAAAATCTCTCATCGAATAAAACCCTATAAGATGCAGATTTCCAACGTGAACATTTTTAAGATGCCTTTTAGCTACTCTGTAGCATTCTACGACCTGCTCTATGGGGGTTACTGGTAAATCCCTCATCAAGTAGTTAGGATGGAAAACGAGGAGAGAATAGGGGATTTCAGGGTTTAAGTCTGCTAAAAACTTAGCTATGCCTTCTACCTCCTCTGAGTCTACGTAGCCAGGTACGAGAAGTGTAGTAGCCGTTAAAACCGGCAGATTGGGACGTTCCATGTAAAAACGATCGTAGAGGAATTCGAAATTCTCAAAAGCTCTTCTATTTGACACCCCACTTAAGGCGATACTTAAGGAATTAGAGTATGCTTTAAGGTCAAACTTTATATTTCCACCCGTTTTAAGAGATAGTTTACCTGCCTCATCGACCAGGGCTTTGTTACCGCAACCATTCCATTCAAAGCAGATCCTCAAAATTCTCTTTGTATGAAGATGTTCAAGAACGCGTTTTGAAGCGTTTATAGCGAAGGGTAATTGCGGCTCTGGAGAACCACCGAAAAAGCACCAACAGGATATACGCGTATTCGATAAAGTTGCGTTGACAAGCTCTTTAACAGTTACAATTTGAGCCTCTTCAAACCTTTTATGAGAATAATTCTGACAGAATAAGCAGTCAAAATTGCATCCGTAGAAGAAAATGGCTAGATTATAGTAGTTGTACTCCGGACCTTTTGTATACGCATACCTTGGATATCCAGCACCTGTTCCGGCTGGACAAAACCATGCGCTACAACAATTCGTCACATGTGGATCAAGATAATAGTATAATAGTGCTTTATCTTCATCTACATACGATTTTAACTGTCCATTTTCAACCCATCTTAAACCGCAGAAGCTTACATCACCATCGCCCATTACACATTCATTTGAACATATGTTACATTTAATGCCGTTTTGCACTCTACATGGTTGCGGCGGCAACCTATATTGCTCCCTAGCTTCTCTATGTGCATCCAAGACCAATTTCAAGCTTTCCTTGGAGTTTTCACGTATGCACCTTATACAGACTCCAAGATAACTTGATATTAGCGGTGACTCTAGCCCACATATTTTGCATTTCCTCGTGTACTTGGATTTGAAAATAAGAGACACCTAGTCTAAAAGTTTATGGAAAAACTTGGACTTAAATGTATTTCTAAAACATTTATAGTAAGTTATGATTCGGATAGCAGTTTTTAAGTAGTCAGCTTTACATTAACCCTTCACATAATCAAATTCAACGTTAACCTTAGAGGGCGGAAGCACCTAGTTCGAAAAGAGGGAGAAAATATAAAATGGTGAAATACAAGTTTAAAACTTCAGAAAAACTGATGGCTAAATACTCAGGACGTGAGAGGAACAAAGTCGAAGATGCATGCTACAAAGTCTCAGAAGCAATGGTTGAATTTTGCGAATGGGATTATTTTTGAATAATAATGAAGGTTTGAAGTGTAAAATATGTAGTGAAAGCGGTGGAGATATAACCGCATGTCTAAACATGCTAAAAGCGGAGCCTAAGGTGTGGGAAGTTCCCGTTGCTTCAGGAAACCACCCATGATGTCTTAAAAGCTGAGATGGAGCGGATAGTTGTAAAACGTTAACTATCTGACAGCGTGTGTTAACTAGAAAATAGTAAAACTGTTAAAATTAGATATCATGTTAAATGCTTATTGCATAGATGGATTCTGAAGGGTTGAAAAACGTTGTGCGGATGATTGTAGCACGTGGCTTACAAATAGAGCCGAAAGCTTTAGAAAAGCTCAGTAAACTTGATCCAAGTCTGCTAAATAGGGTTATGAATGATATTCTAAGTAGAGTTATGGAGAAGGGTAGTTTCATCATAACGCTCAACGACGTTGAGAAATATTGTGAAATGAAAGGAGAACGAGTAGAGGTGTTTGTGTCTGCTAGACAAGCGTCGGCTAGAGAAGTAGAGTCTAAACTCGAGGTTTTATTTGATCCTACGGATAAAATTCACGGTGGAGATGGTATAGATGACTTCTACAGATATTTTAAAAGCAGGTTTAAGAAACTTGAGAAAATACTGCAGAAGAGAATAGATGTTAGAGGTAGTACGACGATATCCAACGCGTTAAAATCCAGCTTGAAAAGTCATGTAAAGTTCATAGGGATGGTGACTGAGAAAATCAAGCGAAAAGGGTTCAGAATTCAAC
>CALKCG010000156.1 GCA_938082915.1 uncultured archaeon
AGAGTGCTGATAGAGTTGAGAGATTGGAGGAAGAAGTGGATGATATTTACGAGGAATGCCGCAAGGTCTTTGTAAAAACGGGTTCTTGTAGAGATGCTACGTTAGGTGAGACTATAATGGTCGCCCAGTTTCTAGACGCTCTCGAAAACATTGCAGATTGGTGTGAAAATACTGTGGATCAGGTGAGGGTTATAGCAGTTAGAGTTTCCACCCCAAGTGGATTGAAAGCCGCTAAGTATTAGTTGAATTTTAAAAGTATGATGAGGCGAACGAAGACCATGTTCAGTTGAACTGAAGCTTTGAAAAACCACTTAACTATTTAAGGAATGAAAGCTTAGAATTAATGTTAAATTCAAAACTGTACTGTGTAATTGGAGGGTTTAATATGAGTGAGAGAAGTATAGGCTTCCTACTATGCCTATTAAGCGTGATAATCATAGTAGTGTATACGTGGATGCTATTTTTATCTCCGACTAACTGGGAAATCATGGGCAAGCAACTCAGCTGGTGGGCCTTAGCAGTACCTGTATACATTATCGTTTTAGTCTTCTGGACTGTTTTAATATGGATTGGATGGGCTATGGCGACTACTAAAGCTCCTCCACCAGCTATACCTGAGAAGGGAGGTTAGCTACTAGCACCCGCTATCCAGTTTTGGCCTGGTTTTCTATTTAGAATTAAACGTTTAACATAGTTACTTCTGTTTCTAGTTCTAGGCGGTGGGAAACTTTTAGGTTTAGCAGGTATTTTAGGAGTTTGACTTCTAACCTTACCAGCTTTTGTAAGACTCCCGTGAGTCGGCATATTTTACACCCAGTTAGAAAGCGTTCTGGGGGTTTAAAAACTTAACCTTTACGGACAATAATTTTAACCCATTTTTAAATTCGTCTTCCACGTTTCTACCAGGTTTAAAAAATAATTGATGATGTTAACTGAGCTGTTCTGATAAAAAGGACGGGAAATGTGACAAAATGAAGTCAACATTCATAAAGACATCAATAGTCTACAATCTTTAAACCTTTTATTTCCCAAACCTGAGCTGTACATACCTCTATGCGTGGGAACTGAACCATGTGAGCCTACCCGTTTGAAAAATAGGGTGTATACGATGGTTAATTCGAAGAAAGCACATCCGTAA
Organism: uncultured archaeon; assembly: GCA_938082915.1. GTDB lineage: Archaea > Thermoproteota > CALKCG01 > B24 > B24 > DTBU01. The sequence goes on from CALKCG010000156.1 coordinate 1,139, forward strand.
ATATTGAAAGTTTAGGTGGCATTAATCCCACATACGCATTTATAGGTTGAAAGTCACTTTTAAGACTGATGAGCAGTCAAGAACGCAGTAGATTCTTAGAAGTTGAAGTTTTAAATTTGAAATTTCCAAATCCGCTTATCTTGGCAGCTGGAATACTTGGTTTGACAGCACCATTACTTAAGAGAGTTGTATACTCAGGTGCGGGTGGCGTTGTTACAAAATCTATAGGTCTTAAGTCAAGGGAAGGATACCCGAATCCTACAATCGTCGACTTAGGATTTGGACTTGTAAACTCTATGGGTCTACCAAACCCAGGGTTAGAGATGTTCATGGAGGAATTGGAGGAGCTTAAAGGACTGAAGGTGCCCCTCATACTAAGCATCTATGCTTTCTCTGAAGAAGAATTAGTAAAAATGGGAAAGATCATCTCTAAACTTGAAGCTGTTTCAGCGGTAGAGCTTAACATTTCATGTCCACACGTGGGAGGGATATCTGAAATAGGTAAGAGCCCTGAGCTTGTAAAGTCTTACGTTAAAACGCTTAAAGATAATTTAAACAATAAGCCAATTGTAGTGAAGCTTACACCAAATGTTTCAGATATAACGTCGATAGCCATGGCGGCGGTTGACGGAGGAGCTGACGCATTGACCGCGATAAACACGGTGAAATCTATGGTCATAGACATAGAAACAGGTAAACCATTATTAGCCGGAATTTTTGGAGGGCTATCAGGACCAGCCATTAAACCGATAGCTTTAAGATGTGTTTATGAGATAACCGAAACATTAGATGTCCCAGTATTCGGATGCGGCGGCGTAGAAACAGCGCGAGACGTTATTGAGTTTATCATGGCAGGAGCCGTAGCCGTTCAAATAGGCTCAGCTATAGCCAGGCGGGGCTTAAGAGTTTTTAGAGAAATACTAGTAGAGTTGAAGAGGTTTCTTGAGCTTAAAGGCTTTAAATCCTTAGAGGAGGTCAGAGGATTAGCCCATAGGAGATGAGTCTGGGTGAAAAATGTTAGAAGACCTGTTGAAGTTGAAGCAGTTCTGGAGGAAAACTTCAAGGTTAAAACGTTCCTATTCAAAGATAAACTCTGCTCTAAGGCTAGACCAGGTCAGTTTCTAATGGTTTGGATAGTTGGCGTAGATGAAATCCCGCTGAGTATTTCAAGAATAGGAGATTTATGCGGCGTAACGGTTGCCAAAGTCGGTGAAGCTACGGAAGCTATGCATAGATTGAAAGTTGGAGATAGATTCTACATACGGGGACCCTATGGTAATGGATTTAGGGAAGTGGAAGGCTATGTAGCTGTTGTAGCTGGTGGAATTGGACTAGCCGCCCTACTTCCCTTAATTGAAAGATTTAACACGTCCAATTGTAAAATCGATGCTTTCATAGGCTTCAGAAGCAGATCCAATGCTTTCTGGGTCGATAAATTGACGGACATCATCAACGGCAGGCTTACAATTTCAACAGATGATGGAAGTTTAGGTTTTAAAGGTTTAATCAGTAAGGTTTTCAGAGAGTATGTTGAGAA
>CALKCG010000157.1 GCA_938082915.1 uncultured archaeon
GTAAACCTGACTCCATGGTATGAGGGCACCGCCTTCAACCGGCAATCCGTCTTCAGGATCAGGTAGTTGAAAGCTTCTGAGTAGGCTCCAATCGTAAAGTGGATGCTTAACAACTTGACCTTGCAATCCTTGAATTGGGAAAGCCCAAACGCATCCAAATGGATCTGTAAACGTTCTGCCAGTCTTCAATATGCGAGGCTCAGAGCGGTATTCAATAGAGCCGCGCTTAAACCCGCGGAAGATCAACGGGTGAGCTAGAGCCAACTCCTCCAGCTTCTCCCTGTATATATTCCACACAGGCCAAGATATGCTTACTCTACACGGTATAAACTCAGGACTTTTAAACTCTATTGCTCTTAGGAAGTTCTCCCTCCAAGACAAGCTAGGTCTTCTAAAACAGTTCAACATCTCATCCTCAGCGGCTTCAATCTTTTCAAATTACTCTTACCACTACGGTGTATTATGATGTTTTTCTACAGTGCTTATTTAACTTGCCCCGCCCCTTTTAACGTAATCTTCGTATTTCGATCAATAACATGTGTGAGAAAGACGAGTATCAGCAATATTCCATTTTCTAAAACTGCCCCCTCCCATCTTAAGCTTAAGTCTAGAAGAGAATCGAGGTATTCAAATGGTGATAGGAAATCTAGAAAATTGAGGAGCCGATGGAGGAGCGGCTCGCTCCAGAAAAGGATTTGAAAGGAAAAGAAATTTGACGCATGTATGATGATCCAATCTAAATCTGGAAGCATTGAAAAGCTCATTCCAACCTTATACTTCCTCCAACACTTAACAACGATGAAAACGCTTAGAAGAACCACCATCAAATGGTAAACTATCCAGAATGAGTCTTCAAAAAGTGGCGTAGGTGGATGATAAGTAAATCTCGCCAACCCATCTAAAATACCGTGGGATATAAACGCTAAAAAAGCTACGAGAAAATACCGTAGGGAAACCGGTTCGACTTTCCTTAAAATCTTTTGAATAAACACACCCATGACTAAGTGGGTTGATGCCTGCATCGTTTAAATACCTTTAAAATAAAATACTCTTACCACCAGTATACTTAAGCCCTAACAATAGCTTGAACGTTAAGAACCCCTCGTGGATAAAAATTTAATAGTTTAGTATGAGCCACAGAGAGCCCTCGGCCGGTTCTATCGATTTTACTCTGATGAAAGGCCCAGGTTCATCTAACGCTATTTTACCGCAACTCTCAGGTATTTCCAAACGTGTGACTATGCAGTCCTCTGGGTTTATTAACGAAGCAGCTTCAAGTATTTCCACTAAAACCTTATCATGCTTAGCTCCACTATGGATCAGTAAAGCTTTCCTCGCAGATCCAATCCAATACCATTTCCCTGGTGATTCTCTTTGAGTCTGTATGAAAACCCTATCTTTAAGAACTCCGTAACTTCTTGGGTCAAATATGGAATGGTCTACGTAAACCGCGTGAATTTCATGGACATATCCCTCTCTTCCCGTATCTCTCCTAGTCGACCAGGTATCTCTGAAGGACGAGAACAATATCTTAGGATATCCGTCTGGCTCAGTCGTATAATGTGGGTGTCCAATCTGCGTAAACACGTCATCCACCATGAGGTTTGGCAGAATATCCCCCTCCAATAAGCCTATAACCGGTATCCCGCCCTCTGAGTCGAGACCTTTAACATCGCTAAGAGGCGGCCCCATGAACATCTTTAAAATCCATTTTCCAAATTCGTCAGACTCTGTTATTACGGATATTCGAGGCATTAAAAGCAAGTCTAAGACGTCGTTTCCACCGCCATGCCAAGCAGCTATTCCATAATCTTCTACTCTTATCCTCTCAAAATCATCTAAATCTCTAATAGATAAGAGCTTTATCCTCTCCCCAGATGGAATTGCGGCTACAGCGTCATGCAGATAACCGTAAGCTCCCATGGGTTTAAATGGAACACCATGGTCTCCTACGCCTTCTAAAATCCGCTTAAAACCTAGCCTATTCCAGTTGGAGTCGAACCAGAATACATATGCTTCACTATCCTGCGTAACAGTCACTATGAACTCTTCTCTCACAGGATTGTATAGGCCTCTAACAGCATTCATCGTATAGGTTCCAGGGATCATTCCAGATGGGAGGATTTTCCTAATCTTGCCAATATCTACTGTTAAGTCCTTCTCCATAGGTGCGACAGCCCCTTCACGTTTCAAACCGACTGGGTCTCTCCATCCAGTGAATAGAAGCCACTTTTCACCAGTCGAACTGTTGAATACTATGTAAGGGGTTCCAACACCGCCGGAAAAGTCTGGAAAATCATCCTTCAACTCTTGAGGTCTGAGTACTGGTACTACTCTTCTGAAGAGCCCCATTTAAACAACCTCCGCTATTTTACTAATAATGTTGTGATTTAAAAGCCTTCAACTAAGAAGTCGTTAGCAATATCGTATTGACTCTCTCGTCTTTATAAGACGAAATAAAATTTAAGTGTGGCTTTCAACAAATCAAAAATGCATGAACGAGTTTCACAGGAAGTTATCTATAACCTTAATAATATTCTTGTCGACGATTCTACGTATGTAGAGCTGAAGAGGCCAAAAAGGTTTTTATATATTACGATTCATCGTATCGCAATAGTTGGTTACCCGCTGCGGATTCAGACTTCCTCGTGAAATTCGTACCAGAGACTTTATCGAAGTATGGCATATCATCTGAAATCGTAGATGCCCGTCGGCTTGCCGAGATAGTTTCACGTCTCGAAGATGCACCTAATACCATAATACTGATGGCTCAAGACGTAGCCCCGGATACCGTTTGGACGGGTGAGCCATCATCTCCGATACAACTGTGGATTGAAGCGGGTGGGACCATCATATGGACTGGCGACTGGGAGTTTTACTACGTCGGTTTCTCAAATTATACGATGGTTCATAGACCTTATATCGAGAACGTCATTTTCGGCATGATCACAGTTACGGCATTTGCTGACAACACGGAAGTAAAACCTACAGAACTCGGTCGCAGGATTATGCCGAGTTTCGAAAGCTATAGGACTGATAGACCCGCTTATGCCTCAATCGCCGAGACTTTTGAGTGTGAGATTTATGGTACATCAGACGACGGAATCTACGCAGAACCCATTTTAATAAAAGTCGGTGAAGGGGCAGTGGTTAAAATATGTATGACTGGTGGACGCGTGGATTTTACGACGCGGGCGACCCTAATATGCGAGTTCATCCTAAACAGAATATTTAACATGGGAGGAGTTAAAATCGAGAGGCCGTTTCCAACCATTCCCATAGTGATAGGGGTGGCCATAACCACAACTGCCATCGCATTAATAGTGTATTTTATGAGGAGACGCTGAGCTCACACATCCTCCTCGTATACTTTAAAGCCTATCAATTTAGCTAAGCTCTTCAATTCACTCAGCCAGTTTCCGTAGAACGTCACCCTATGCCATCCCCATCTCCAGTTTTCAAGTATACGGTCAGCTTTAACTTCTACGGCTAGTTTGGTTCTACAAGCCCTCTCGTCGTCTATGTTAGCCACGGTCCTACCAATGTGAACGGTCATAGCTTTTTCAAACGGGTTTACTTGAATCGTTGTTACATATTCTCCTAAAGGCATTAGAGACTGTATAGACGCTCCACTTCTATCTTCGGCATGAGACCTTATGATGTAGGGGTTTACTGGTCCACTGGGACCGTAAACCATACTCGGAGCTACGCAGTGAGCGTATACAATCCACGATTTAGATAAATCGAAGACGGGGTCTGATATGAAGCTCGACTTCCCGGTTAAATGTCTAGTTATGAGCATCGCCAGTGTAGAGCTTAAATCCGCCTCGCATGCACCGATTGATCCTTCGTTGTTTAACTGGAAAAATCCCAAGCACGGGTAAGCCTCCAGCTTATTTGAATACACTAAAGTTAAGCAGTCTACGGTTATGGCGATAGCTCCATTCTCCTCTAGAAGCCTTTTCATTGCCAAGTACATTCTAGCTGCTTTAACGATTTCATCCCTGCTCGGCTCTATTACTCTCAAGGCTTCACGTATCCACTTCTCAGCCCACTTCTCCGCCTCCTTTAGGTCAGCCTCACGGTAATATTGGTTAAGCTTATCTGGAAGAACCTTTAAAACTTCAACACCTAAACTGCTTTTAACGGCTTCGGAGGTCTTTCTTACGTCTCTATCTGTTACAACGATAATCTTTGACTTTTTAAGTAATACTATGACTCTAATCAACTTCAGGGCTTTAACTACGTCTTCAAAATCCGATGATGCCACGGCTAATACAGGTAGCTTCTCACCCTTAGCCCAAGCATATGTTGAAATCAATTCGCTGCTTCCACAATACAGATCGTCTATCAATATCGTAGGTTTACCCGCACCTGCTATAGTGTATCCAGCTCCAACCCATATGCCAAGCATGTAGACAACATACCCGTCGACATCGCTTACCTCTTTAATTATCCTCTCGCCATCTTTAGAACTCATAGCAGTTTTAAAAGTGATGTCGAAGTCTGACAACTTCTTCTTGAGAAGATCCATTATCTATTTCTTCCGAGTTTCATAATCGTAGCCTTTATAAGGCCACGTAGGGATGTCTGAGGATGGATGGGAGAAAACCACGCAAATTCTACAACTCATACAAGTTGTATCAACTTGTAATAGGATAAAAGGCTTATCACGTGAATTTTTAAACTTCTCAAGATTAGGTATACTGTGTATTAGGTAGGTTAATTTTTTAAGCAGTTTAAACTAGAATTTCAGAAGGGATGTAAATGATAAAAATTGGATGTGCTGCCTACTCTTACAGGGATTATCTTAAAGATGGGAGGATGAGTTATGAAGACTTTATAGAAGAAGCTTACCGTATAGGACTGGATGGCGTAGAATTAACTCTCTACTGGCTTCCATCTAAAGACCCGTCATATTTTAGAAAGCTGAAGAGGCTGGCGTTTTCGCGTGGGCTGCCAATATCCTGTGCTGGGATCTCTACGAACTTCTGCACTCCAGATAGTTCTGAGAGAGAGCATATGATTAAGACCGTAGAAGAAGGATTGAGCACCGCTCGTGAATTAGGAGCGCCAGCTCTTAGAGTTTTCGGAGGTTATATGCCTAAAGGATATACGGAAACTGAAGCAACCAATTGGGTAATAGAAGCACTTAAAACCTGCGTAAGCTATGCCGAGGAAAAAGGCGTTATAATAGCTTTAGAAAATCATGGGGGGATTACGGCTAGAGCAGATAATGTTATAAAAATCGTGAAGAGCGTAGGCTCACCGTGGCTTGGAGTAAACTTAGATTTGGGCAACTACACTGAGTCGACGTATGAGGATATTGCTAAAACAATTCCATATACTGTTCACATTCATGGAAAGATAAGCATAGCTGGAGATGATGCTGTCGACTATGAGAGAGTAAAGGAAATACTCATAAAAGGAAACTATAACGGTTTCATCTCCATTGAGTACGAGGAGAAAGAAGACCCTAAAACAGCCGTACCGAAGTTTGCAAAATACCTGCTTAACCTCTTTAAATGATGAAGATTGAAAGTGAAGTGGTTAAGTATGGCCGATGTAGTTAAAGTGGGTATATCTGGTCTTGGGAGAAGCGGTTGGAATATTCACGCTAATACGCTTGAAAAATGCCCCAACTTATACCAGATAGTAGCTGTATCAGATCCTATCGAGGAGAGACGTCGTGAAGCTGTAAGTAGATTTGGTTGCAGAGCATACCCCAACTTTGAACAGCTTATAAAAGACGATGAAGTAGAGCTTGTAGTCGTAGCCACTCCAAGCTTCTTGCATGCCCCACAAACCATAGAGGCTTTAAAAGCTGGGAAAAACGTGGTATGTGAGAAACCTATGGCTACAAGCCTTTCAGAAGCAGATGCTATGATAAATGCCGCTAGGGAATCCAATAGAATATTGACGATTTTTCAAAACATGAGGTATGCACCAGACTTTCTAAAGGTTAAAGAGATAGTTCGTTCAGGAATATTAGGCCGTATAGTTCTCATAAAAATCCTCTGGCATTTCTTCGGTAGACGCTGGGATTGGCAGACTTTAAAGAAATTCGGAGGAGGAGAGCTCAACAATAACGCTTCACACGCCATAGATCAAGCTCTCCAACTGATTGGAGATGGAGAACCAGAAGTTCTATTCTGCGACCTTCAGAGGACTTTAACTCTAGGTGATGCTGAAGACCACGTGAAAATAATCTTAGGAGTTGGCCGGTCGTCTACAATCGTCGATATAGAGGTTACTCGTGCGTGCGCTTATCCTCAGAACACGTGGCTGATAATGGGGACTCAGGGAGGGCTCACAGGTTCGTCGACATCATTGAAATGGAAGTATTTTAACCCCGCAGATCTTCCTCCGAGGAATGTTGAGACGGAGCCGACGCCGGATAGAAGCTACAACTGGGAGGAGATCCCCTGGAAGGAAGAAGCCTGGAATTTAAGTAGAGATCAGAAGAGAGGTGAAATACTCTTCTATGAAGACTTATATAGAACATTGCGTGAAGGAGTACCCCTAAGCATCACTCCACAGAGTGTTCGAAGAACTATGTGGGTAATAGAAAAATGCCGCGAATATTGTGAAAAACGTTCAACATAAATAGTCTTCTATCCAATAATTCCGACTTACTTTATATCACGTAATTTTACCAAATTATTTTTCATATTAAAAATAGTGGTAGCGTTTTTTAAAAAACCTGGGATTTTCTATCAATGTCATATCGTTGGTGGAAATAGCAAATAGCTACTAATCGCCGTTGCAAATACTTCCAATACATTGCCGAGCATGAATCCTCCGACGAAGGGCACTACCCAATCTTCATAAAGTTTGCTTCCACCGATCTTCAATACAATGGATTTGATTATATAAGCTATTAATACTGGAACCCATGTACCATGTAATGATATAACCCAATCCCACGCAACTATTGAAAACAGAGGATCTGGAAGCCATAGGAATCTAGTGTATAAATACTTCATTAAAATCATGGAAATAAAGCCTACAGCTATGTACGTGCTGACTTCTGAAATGGGTGCATCTACTGGGCGGGACCAGTGAAATCCTTGGAATGATTCATTGGTTGCCCTCCAGATAGGAGGCCAGGAGAATCTCTGCCCTCCGAATACACCGTAAGCTGATAATTGAACGATCTTGGTTGAAAGCATCGATACCAATAGTGCTACAACCACTACTTTCAAAATGTTCCTAGGACTTATCCCAGTAAGCTTTGCCATTTTATAGGATGCTAGTGTCGTATAGAATGATCCTCCCCAGCCAGTCATAGACATGTGTCCAGCATATTCATACACTAAGAATGGAGCCAAAGCGACGTCTGCAGATGTTACTTCTGGATAGTGTAGCGTAGGCCAAGCTAACAGCTTGAAGAAACCTGGAGTGAAGTTATAGCAGGGTTCTGTTTCAAATCCGATCCGCCCCCAGAGTTGAGACATCGTAAACCACGTTACAATTCCCGTTAAAGGTAGGACGAAGGAAATCCATGGCGATAGACCTGTAATTGCAAAGAATATAACCATAGATGTGAAGGAGGCTGTTAATAGAATCCATGAAAATCTATAGGATACGGGCTCCTCTTGGTCACCGCTAGTTTTGCCGAGGGCGACTTTTAAGGTTTCGAGAATATAGCGCCTCTCAAGAACAATAGTTACTATAAACAACCCGAGTACACTGCCGGTGTTTATTGCGAATAGGTTTAGAGGTGGATCTGTGTAGGGTGTTGGAGTACACCAGTTTCTCCCGCAAAAACCCATTTGAAGCATACCCGTATAGGCTCCGAATGCGTAAAACGATGCGAAGAGAGCTATTTCTAAAACCAACAAGTAGAATAGTATGCTTATTAAAGCATGTAGAGGTGCCAATAGCAGAAATGCATACAATGGTGGATGTTTAGCAAGGCCTAGATGCCAAGGCATGTCTGGTGGGGCTATCCAATGTGATCCTGGACCGCATGTATTGCTACGCCACATATATAGGTCTGGAAACCATGGGAAAAGTGTTGCTCCGCTTAAAGGTATGCCTAATATTATTCCAACGAATATTCCCATGAGGAATGGTGTTTTAGATGACCACTTACCTTTAACGCTGCTTTCTATATTCACTATAACAGTATTTGCAAGTAGTACATGCGGATACGGTACCATTTCAACGTCAATCCACCTTCTCCTGAATAGACTGGCAAGCCCAATGCTTATGCCACCAAATAACGCAACTAGCAGAAAATGCCAGATAATGTTGGGGATTAGATCAAGCCACGGCATTTCTACCATACTTCCCACCCCGTAGTGTAAAATTTCAACGAGTCTACCAGATGGTGCAACGAAGTCTGGAATATACTTAACCTGCTGTTCAGGCCCCATTAATTTAATAAAGACAAATCCTCCATCCACCCCCCATGGATGATTAAAGTTTGCAAAATAGGCCACTGCCAACGAAGTCACGTATAGGTATACTAAGTTTGCTGTTGTCAAATACCCCCTCATACGTGGAATCCTGGTAAGCCCCATTATAATGATAAGTATTAGGAATGGCCCACCCATAAGCTCGACTCCAGGTGTGGGTATAACGCTGCTGACGTTTTGAGTACAGCTTGCTATAGGTGGTAGAAATAGTGCGAAAAGGTCCCAGAAAACTGTTAAAACAACGCTTAAGATAGCGATCCATATGAGTGTTACAGTTGTTAGTTTCTCAACTTTATACTCGCTTCCCATTTTTCCCACGTACATCAGGGTCTTAGTCCATTCATATATGTTTTTCTGTAGCCTCTACATCTCTAGACGAGAATATTGTGGTTTCTAAGCGTTTTGCCCAATCAGTATATTTCAAACAATATTGGAGAGGAAAGCTTTAACTATGTATACAGTCACTATTGGTAGAGCGGTGTAAAACATATGGTTGTTAAAATAGCCGTGATAGGTGCAGGTAGTCTGGTTTTTACCCCCAATATCCTCGCAGACCTCACAAAATCCAACGTCCTTGCTGACTCCGACGTCTATCTTATGGATATAGATGAGGAAAGACTGAGCCTGATGTCTAAGCTTGCCGATAGAATAGTACGTGAAAAGAAGTCGGATATTGTCGTTAACGCAACTACTGATAGGGCTGAAGCGTTGAAAAACGCTGACTACGTAATCATTTCAATATCTGTAGGTACTGATATTGAAAGGTTTGACGTTGAAATACCGAAGAAGTATGGTTTATATGCATCCGTGGGGGATACAACTGGACCGCAGGGTTTTGCAAGGGCGCTTAGACACATCCCGGTTATGGTCGACATAGCTAGGGATATTGAAAGAATATGTCCAAGTGCTTTTGTAATTAATGTAACAAATCCAATGACCGCATTATGTACGGCTATGCTTAAGACGTCAAAGATAAACCTCATCGGGTTGTGTGTTGGAATCTACATAGTGAAAAAATTCATAGCTAAACTTCTAAATCTAGACTCTGAAGCCATAACTGTAATCGCAGGTGGGATAAATCACTTCACGTGGATAAAAGAGATCCTCGTTGGAGGTAAGGACGTTTATCCGAAGTTTCACGAAGTTTGGGAGAATGCCAAAAAATCGTACAGTAGACTTGAGATGCTTGAAAAGTTTAAAGGCCACTACATATCCCTACTCCTATATGATAAATTCGGACTGCTCCCATCCCCCTCAGACTCTCACGTAGCAGAATTTCTACCATATTTTATAAGAGAGGATAAAGCATACGGCTCCTTCTACGGTTTAACACTGTATCCGCAGGGGACAATATACGACCCCAAGTGGCGTGAACAGGCTTGGTCGCGTCTAGTTGAATGGGCGACTGGCAAGGCTCCATTAGATGAGCTATTCGCGAGGGCATTCACAGAAGAAACACTTGTAGTCAGGATACTTGAAAGTCTATCGTCTAAACGTAACGACTTCTACGAGGCGGTGAATGTTCCAAACATGGGATCCATTTCAGACATTCCGAGTAATGCTGTAGTTGAGGTTCCAGGGGTTGTAGGGAATATGGGGGTGAAACCTATCCAGGTAGGTTCCCTTCCTAAAGCGATTACAGGGCTTCTCAGACAGCAACTTACACACATAGATTTAACGGTTGACGCCGCTTTGACTGGAGACCGTAAACTTGCATTACAAGCATTGTTAATGCATCCTTCAATACCAAATTTAGAAGTCGCTGAAAACATCCTTAACGATTTAATAAGATACGAATCTAAGTATCTTCAGCAATTTAAAGATTAACGGGTTATGGGGTAGTCTGCCAAGCGCCTCCAAGCATCCAACATTATTTTTAGATTTTCCCACGGTGTATCTGGAAATATTTGGTCTATCGCTGATAATATGAATCCCCCTCCAGGTGCAAGCGTTTCAATAGCGTCTGCTACCGCTTTCTCGATTTCCTCTCTAGACCAGAACCTTAGTGTAACTGAAGAATTTACACCCCCCCATATGCATATCCTATCCCCAATCTCCCTCTTTACTTGCGGCAACTTTGCTCCTCCTTGAACTGGATCTACACCGTAGAGAACATCTACTCCCGCCTCTTTGAAGAAGCTTAGGAGAGGCATTATACTCGTAGACATTATATAGCAGAATTTAAGCCCATGCCTATGAACATAATCAGCCAGCTTCTTAACATAGGGTAGTATGAATTTCTTGTAAAGTCTCGGTGGCCAAAAGTCTGCATTCTCATACCATCCACGGTGAACTATTAGGTCTACGGCTCCAGACTCTATGGCTAACCG
>CALKCG010000158.1 GCA_938082915.1 uncultured archaeon
ACTGGGCTACACTAGAACCCAGCATGGAGGTGAATTGTCCGGAGAGAAATATCAGATAGTGTTTGAAAGCTGTTTGAGAATGCTGTGGGTCCATAATATCTTCCACCCTCCGATTTTGAACGCCAATAAACGTTTATTAAATATGGCCTTGGGAGTTTAAAAATTAACGCACATATAGAGAACACTAACTATGATTACAATTAGATGGCTTGATAATGAAATGTTAGAAATCGAAAACATAATTTTTCAGTCTCGAGAAATTTAGAGGCTTAAAGCATTGTTTATGGTGCATGCCAAAGCTCTATAAACTTACGTTCAACATCTTTCTTTTCCAAGCCATATCTTGAAAAGGGCTTTGTAAGATGACGTTGAGCTCTAGGAGGGGGAATGTATAAACCCGGTTCAATGTCTCGAGGTATTTCAAATTTTAACTTACGCATGTTTGGATCTTTAAAACCGCACTTTTCACACTTAAACCCCTTATCACGGCCCATAGATTTCATGGTTGAATTGCATTTAGGACATTTGGGATTAAAATACTTAACCTCCTTGACAAGAGAAACTACTTTTATCTTTTCAAGGTTTATAGTCATGGCACCGTTTAAAGGTCTAACACCACCGTAGATTTCCACTACATCGCCTGGAATAAGCTTTTTGACAATCTCTCTAAAACCACCAGTAGGCTCATAGGCAGCACAGTCAAAAACCTCATCTTTAAAGGCTACTTTAAAGATCACGTGACCGCCGGGTATTACATGAGGCTTTCCGCAGACTACCGCTTTAAATGCAACTGCTCTATACGGTTTAATATCTTTGGGGTTCTTTATCCACTTGAGGTGAGCATCAGTACCTTGGTTTGTTCTGAATATAACCCAGCGTTCTATAGGTTCGTAAACATTGACCATTTTCATAGCTTCCAGAAGAACGGTTGGGTCTTCTCCTCTAATTCCATATAATACTGGGTCTGGACCCCTAGGAGTTATGAGTATACGTCTAGTTTCAGGGTCTAAATTGTTGAAAGTCATAGGGCTCGTAACTTTATCCATTAAAAACACGCTTTCGGCTGAAACCATTCTAGGCATACCTCTATAGCTGTCCGTCCTATATGTTAAAAGCTCGTAGGTGTAATCGTCTTTAAGCTCTTCACCTATTGCGGCCAATGCTCCGACAACTCCTTTAAGGCTTTTACCTGCAAATACTTCAACTCCACACTCACCAGCGGTTTTTAAAGCAAAGTCTATACTTAGAAAATCGTATAAAGCCATTTTAGAGAAGTGCTTAACTTCATTGTGAATAGCTCCGCTGAGGAAAACCACAGCAGGGTCTACGTCTTCACCGGGTTGAGAAAGGCTTTCTACCGTACGTAATACTTCGCATTTAATCTTATCTGCGTACTCAACTGTAGTTTTTACCCTCAATGCAACAGCTCCATTCCCCCTGGTTTTCCATGGAATGTTCGGGTTTAATCTAATCAATGTGGGATAGTCTTGAAACTCTACATTCAATTTTGCAAGCTTTTCAACGAGCACGGCAGCTACATAAGTCGTACATCCACCAAGTAAAGAATCTGTATCGTCAATACCTATATGCAATACAACATCCATGACCTTAGCCCTCAATAAATCTAAAATTGAGGCAAAAAGCCATATAGAAGCTTCCGTTGTGGGAAATTAAGCCTTAAACCAGTTGAATAGCAAGTATACGACTCTACTCTCAGCGAGAATGGGTACAGCTATTATGAACCTTTTTCTAACAGTTGTAGCCAACCTGCCAGATCTAACGATTTCAGTAGCATTTATGGTTTCATTTGGCATCTTAACTTGAACTATATAAGGAGCATGATCGATGCCTGGACCCTTTCTGTAAACCGCAAAGTCTGAGCCGAACTTTATACCTGTAGTTACTACGTAACCTTTATCTCTCAAGTCTCGATATACGAGGTATTTCTCATCAAATCCATCTATAGCAATTCTACCGTATTTTTTAACGTCTTCCACTGTAAGCTCTGAATTCGTCAGTTGATCTAAAACCCTTATAATCCCCTTCTCTAATAGGTATACCCCTTCCAAAAGGTCGAGTATTAGAGGCTTGTTAAACTCAGGTGTTTTAGGTTTACTTATACCTACGGGTTTACCGTAAAAGCCAAGCTTGTAAAGTTTCGAACCTTCCTCAGGTTTCCAAACTATAAGCCTATCGCCAGCTAAAGTAGCTGTTACCGTGAAGGGTCTCAAATGGGTTCACCTAAATTTTCGAATGAAATTTCATCAGCGAAGAAGCTTCTAAGCCTATTTTCAATACCGTTAAGATTTGTCCTAACCTGTCTCCAATTATCTCTATTCCTCAATGTGACCGTATTATCCTGAAGGGTTTGATAGTCTACGGTTAATGCTAACGGTATACCCATTTCATCAGATCTGACGTATCGCCTACCTATGGAACCTGAGTCGTCATAGTATACGTCGAAGCCAGAGTTTAAGAGACGCGTATAGACTTCCAAAGCCTTCTCTGGAAGACCGTCCTTGGTGACGAGTGGATATATTGCTACTTGTATCGGTGCAACCGCTATGGGAAGTTTGAGAATGGCTCTTCCTTCACGTTCAGTATAAGCATACTCTAAAACCGCATAGAAGACTCTTTCTAGACCGAAACTAGGTTCTATTACATGGGGTATGAACCTTTTACCTTTCTCTTCAACGATACGCTCGCTTATTTTAACGTGTTCAGGTTTAATTAAGTAATCTCCAAGTTTAACCGCATTACTGTTAATTAAACCATCGGCTAAAGTTTCAGGTTTAATGCTCATTATCAGTTTAACGACTGTATCAGAGTGTTCTCTAAAATCTCTACGTATAGTTTCCTCTACAGGCTCTACTTGGATTTTCCTTACGTTAATAGGCTTCTCAAATCGTTTATAAACTGTCATATCGACCCCGCTATACTCCATATGCCTCTTCAAGTCATAATCGGTTCTATAATTGTGACCTGATACTTCAACCCAGCCCCACCTATCGAGGTATATTTCTTGGTCAAATCCTTGAGAAGAGTAGTGTGCCCTCTCCCATGGAAGTTTTTCCACAAACCTCTGACAGTCGTGAGGAATACCGAGATGCTCCATGAATTGCTTAGCCTTAACCATAAAGTATGCGAGCCACTCCATAGTTATAAGTCCTTTATCTAAATATTCTCTAACAGTAAGTTCTAAAGGTTCTTCATAGCCCTTCATTCTAGCTTCAGCAGGTATTACCCTTAGAAACTCATTCTCAACATCACTCATCTTAGGACACTTAGGGTCTTCAGAGTCTATGAAAAGCTCAAGCTCCATTATGGTAAACTCTCTTAACCTTATTGGCCCCTGTCTCGGCGATATTTCATTTCTTAATACTTTACCAACTTGAGCTATAGCAAATGGAAGTTTTCCACGCTTTAACTCTAAAGCTCTTTTAAATGCTAGGAACATGCCTTGGGCAGCTTCAGGTCTACCGTAGCCAATATTCTCCATGTAGGGTCCTATAAACGTTTTAAACATCGTAGTAAAGTAGTATGGTTCACTTAGTTCACCTCCACATTCAGGACATTTTAAGCCTTTATCTAAGGCAAGCTTTTGAAGCATTTTCAAATCCATGCTTTCTACCTCAGTACTACTTAAGCCAAGCTCTTCCTCAACCAGGTGGTCAGCTCTAAAACGCCTATCACATTTTAGACATTTGAAAGCCGGCTCCTTAAAGCTGTCGATATGACCTGAAGCTTTGAAAACTATTTCAGGATTGACTATAGGCGTTTCAACTTCTAGAAAGCCTTCGTTTTTTACAAACCATTTAATCCACATATCTGAAATTTTACGTTTAAGTAGAACTCCTAGAGGACCGAAGTCTAAAAAACCGCTAACCCCACCATAGATTTCAAAGGCTTCCCAGAAGAAGCCTCTACTCTTAGCGAGTTTAAGCAACCTTTCATACTTGTCTACTTTAGAATTCATGGATTTTTCTACCGTAGAATATAACGACGGTAGTCACATATTTATTTCTTTTCTTTGAAAAACGGCTAAATAGCTTTTATCTTTTTAACAACCGACGGTCTTACCTTAGTTAAGATTTTACATCCGCATTTGGGGCACTTAAGATCTGGACCTGCTTTCAACCTCTCATAGGGTATTAAAGCACCGCATTTAAAACACTTATAGAGTATCTCTCCTGAAGACATTCACCTCTATTTCATATAGACTTAGCTTAAAACTTTTCTACGATTCCC
>CALKCG010000159.1 GCA_938082915.1 uncultured archaeon
GCTCTTAACGCCTCTTGATATTCCAAACTTTCCTCCAGTTCTTCCTTCGCCCTTCTAAGCTCTCTAATTCTACTCCAAACGGGCTTACCATCCCAGTCATCAGCTATCACAAGCACATCTATATCGCTATTCTTATCCCAATCTCCCCTAGCTATGGAACCGAAAAGCATGACGCTTACCAGCCTATTCTTTAAAAGGTCTCCTAATATTTCACAATACCTCTTAATCAAGGGGGCGAAGTAGATATGTGGAATTCTCTCCACATTTTCGACTTTAAACTCCGACGAACATAGAGTCTTATTCAACTCCTCTAGAATTCCACATGTTTTAAAGCCTTTCTGAGTCAACCTATAACCTGCATCGGCATTCTCCACTAATCCAAGCTGTTCAAGTTTCCTCAACTTAAGTGAAAGGGTTCTGGGGTTTCCAATAACGGATTTTAAGTCTTTGAATCTAGCAGTTCCCCTTACCTTCAGCAAAAGCAATATTCTGAAAGAAGTGTGATCGAACATTTCAAACCCCTAAATATAATTAATTATATTTAAAGTTTACTTTTTTACACTATAGGTAAACCGGGGTGCCGCGTTCGAAGAGCGGCGACTGAGCGGTTACTTTATCAGAATCTCTTAGACATTTTCCAAGCCATCTGTAAGTAGCAGTGCATTCATTTGTTTAAAATGGTTAAAAGTGATCGTGATTGTTCTGAGCTAGGTGGTCTTTGATGGACTTACATAGCCCTTTCGCCTTAAGTATTCTCCCCATAAGTGACTGCTATAGTTTTTTAAGTGTTTATTGTAAAATTATCCTCTAGATGAGCAGAGCGGTATTAATGAGTATACTGTTAGAGATGGGGTTTTTACTCAGTAGGTCTGAGGTCGAAGAACTATATCGGGAACTCCTCGTCTACTTTGGAATCGTAGGCGCTTTAAATGAATGTCAAGCCCTCGAGTACGCGTGGAAGGATCCATATAGTAGACGTGAAATAGAAGAGTTTATAAAAGCCTGGCTTAGGAGTAGGCAGAGGAGAAAGGAGGTTTTAGCTGGAGTCGTATAGATCGAGGATGGGCTATTCATACGTACTCTTTAAATTTTCCAAAAGACTTCTTAAGAGTTTCTAGGCTTTTCCTAGCCACATACACAGGATCGGCTTCATCCCTTAAAACTTCAACTGAGATGTATCCAGAGTATTCTGCCCGCATTAGAGAGTCTGCAACCTCCCTATAATCTACGGAGCCGAAGCCAGGCCCTCCCCTATTGTCGTCGTTTGCGTGGAAGTGTTTTAAATGCCTTGCTCCGAGGAGTATCTGTCCTCCAATTGGTCTACCAATCCCACTCATAAAGTAGACGTCAAGTATGAGTTTGAAATTCGGCTTAGCCACTTCATCTATAAGCCTTAAGGCTTCTTCAACGGATGTTATGAAATTTGTAGATTCGCTTCTAAGAGGCTCAATGCACAGAGTCACATCGTAATCTGCCAGGTATTCCGCGCACTCTTTAAATGCTTCAACGGTCCACTCCCACGCGTCTTCATACGTTACATTCGGTAAGACCATCCTCTGCTTAGGAGAGCCGAAGACCAGTATTCTTCCACCTAAATCTCGACAGAAGACTCCGAGATGTTTCAAATACTCGATGGTCTTCCGCCTCACATCCGGATTTGGATGGTTTATATGAAGCCCTTCGGGTTTAACTAGAAGCCAATGAAGCCCAGCTATTTCTAAGCCGTGTTGAGCCGCGAGCTTTCTAATGGCTTCACGCTTAGATGGAGAGATTTCTCTAACGTCGTCAGCAATAGTGAAGGGCGCCAATTCAACAGCATGATAGCCCAGTTTACCAACGAGATTAAAAACCTCTGGAAGACTCCAGTTTTTAAAAAGCTCATTGCAAATCGAAAACTTTATCAACCATATCACCCGTCAACAGCTAAAGAGAAAAGGGGTATTCTCACATCTGTAGAATTATGTCTAAAGCCGTTTTACAGTCTATGGCTGCCTTTAATGGGTCTCCAGGGTACGGTGAAACTTCCACGTTTAAAAAGTAGTCATAACCTATTTCTCTTAAAGCCTTCATAACGTTTTTCCACGGGACATTGCCCTCTAAAAGAGGTACAAACCTCCTCTCGTTCAGTAGGAAGTCTTTAACGTGGATACACACTATGTATTCACTCAGCGTTTTAATCCAGTGGGTTGGATGCCCTAGGAACAGTACGTTTCCAACGTCGAAGTACATTTTAACGTAATCATGGCCTATTTCTTCAAGAAACCTCTTAAACTCCAAAGGACTGTAGAGAAATCTATTCCAAACGTTTTCAACAGCTATGTAGACTCCAAAGTCTTCAGCCGATGGAGTTGCTTCAAGTATGGACTTTTTAGATAGTTCCCAAGCCTCCTCATATGGAACCTCAGGTACTGTAAAAGCTGGTACAACCAGTAGACACTTAGCGTTGAATTTATTGGCTAATTCACAACCCTTTCTTATCAATTCAACACCCCTCCGCCTCATAGACTCATCTGGACCCGCAAGGTTATACTTCCAGAATAAACCAGTACATATACTTGGAATTTTCAGCCCTAGACTATCAGCCTCCTCTTTTAAGCGTTTGACGTCGGCATCGGTTATTTTGAAAACGTTTAACTCCCCCCGCTCATCCATGTTTAATTCAACGCCTTCATAGCCTATTTTAGCGGATTCCGTTAAAATCCTACTGATCGTAAAGCCTTCAGGGTAAATCCATGCGTTCACACCCTTCTTCAAACGGAACACCAGTGATTATAGAGCGTTTAAATCTATTTAAATATGTGGAGGGTAGACTCTGCGGTTTTCCCTTACGACGGCTTTAGCCCATCCTCCGTATTTTATCCATAATATTGAGGCAACTCCTCCTATGATGTTGCTCAGTGATATGGCTAACCATGCTCCGAAAGAGCCCATTTTTAGTACAATAGCTAGAAAGTAGCCTAAACCGACTCTTACCCCCCAAAACCTCAGCATTCCAATAGCCGTTGGGAAAACGGTATGTCCTGAGCCTCTACCAATAGACATCGCGACTATGAAAAGTCCGAAGAATGGAAGTGTAGGTACTAGTGTTTGGAGGAAGAGGACTGTTTCAGTTATTATACGCGGGTCGTTTGCGAAGACGTCTGCTAGGCTATCCCTTAATGGATAAATTATGCACGCCCCCAGTGCCGTAAGGGTGACTATTAAAAGAGCGGACTTGTAGGCGACTCCTTTAGCTCTCTCAACGTTTTCCGCTCCAAGATTCTGCCCAACCATTATGGCGGTAGCCCCACTTAACCCCCATAGAGCCGCATCCGCTATATCCATTATTACAAACCCTATAGCGTATGCAGTGGCTGCAACTATACCCAGCATGTTTACAACCTTCAACTGTAGGATGAAGGCGAGGCTATTCATTAAGCCCAGTATCAAGATAGGTGAACCTATCTGTAAGACTAAACAGATCCATTTAACGCTTATATCTCTAGTAAAAGTTACCTTAAGGTCTGGGTATTCCCTTCTAATGA
>CALKCG010000160.1 GCA_938082915.1 uncultured archaeon
GTGAAGGCAACGTTGAAGAAGAGGTTTCAACACCAGTTTACGACCTTATACGTCAGCCTAAGAGTGGTTTTGTAGAGCGAGACCCTTTAATGCTCTGGAAGATGGTATGTGAAACTTTGAAGAAGCTCAAGTTTAAGGATAAAGTTGAGGGAGTTTGTGTCGACGCTACGAGTGGCACTATCGTGCCGTTAGATAAGAAAGGGGCGCCTTTATATCCCCTTATAATGTACAATGATAGTAGAGCCGTAGTAGAAGCGGAAGAGCTTAGAAGAGCCAGTCTTAAAGCACGTGAATTTGAAGTCTTCCTACCTATAACACCTCAGTTGGTTTTACCTAAAATAATGTGGCTTAAGAAAAACTGCGACTTCTACGGTAGAATCCACAAGATACTTCACGAGAGCGACTACGTAGTCTATAAGTTGACTGGGGTATTTGCTTCGTCTAATAATACTGCTGGAAAATCTCACGCACTATTAGACGACTTAAAATACCTTGAAGAGGCGTATGAAGACGTAGACGTCTCCGTAGACCTTATGCCTGAATTAAAGCCTATATGTTCTATAGTGGGTTATGTGACGGAAGAAGCGTCCTTGGAAACAGGCCTACCTAGTGGAATACCAGTAGTAAACGGGGTTACAGATGCTAGTGCTGGAGATATAACTTCAGGCGCCATAAGAGCTGGGCAGGCAAATGCGACTATTGGCACTGCTTTAACCGTTCACGTAGTCGTTGATAAGCCAGTGCCAGACATGTCTCAGAGGTTTTACTATAAAACCTACGTTAACAACCTGTTCTTAGCTGGAGGATTTACAAACGCGGGGACAACAGCATTAGACGCTATGAGTAGGCTTTTAGGTAAAAGTCTTACAGAACTCACCGATATGGCTAGGAAGATTCCACCAGGTTGTGAGGGGCTGATTGCGTGTACAGAGTGGTATGGGGTTAGAGTGCCGAAAACCCATCCTAATGTTAGAGGGTTTTTCATCGGTCTTTCAGAGATTACTGCGAACCCAGGTGCTATTTTTAGAAGTATGTTAGAGGGGTCTGCTTTAGCGCTTAGGCTCATGCTAGATGCAGTAGAGGACGTGACGAAGGTTAGAATATACGATCTTAGAGTGAGTGGAGGTGCTTCTAGAAACGATCTATTTATGGAGATAATAGCCGATGTTTCAAATAGAGATGTTTACGTAGTTGAGGAGCCTGATTCAGCCATAGGCTCAGCTGTATTAGCTATGTGGGGTTGCATGGGTGGAAGGATCGAAGAGATGGTGGGCAAAGTCGTTAAGATAAAAAAGCTTTTCAAGCCTACTGGAGAAAATACCGTGAAATACTTGAAACTCCTAGAGAAGTATGTTCAACTAGTCGATGCTTTATCTGAGATATTATAGCTTTAATTAGCAAAGGTTTCTTGGTAAAAATACTGGCCTTTAAAACGAATGCGAAAGTAATTTCACGAGTTGTTCACGAAAAGCTTCAACATAAGATTAGCTAGTTCTAGTATGCGTTGGATAGTTCTTCACTTCCAAATCATCTAGACTAGAGAAGCCGTTTATCCGGCTCTTTAGAGGTCTGCATCGTAGTCTCCTCAGGTTTCAAATTTGTTGGTGTCCAAAGGCTTAACGTGGTAAGGAGAGTTAACGATAAACTTTATAGCGTCCTAACTTGACCAAGCTCCTCCATAGTAATACTTAAGCTCTGTGAACCGGCCTGTCCCCTGGTTATAGCTTACTGCCTCAACTTTGTCTACAGATTCGAAAAATGCTTCAGCCTTCCCAGAGGCATAGGCTGATGGTGTAGTCAACTATTTCACCAGGCTACTGTCTTTAATCATCTTTCATACCCATTCGTTATTTAAAGAACCTGAGCGGTAGATATTGAAACTCGGCACCTCTCCGGCGGATGCACTTTTAAAGGGGTTGAGTATAGGCCCCAGAAGTTGCTGAGGGATAATGTAGTATTCATAGTAGCATTTTAGCTCCATGTTTCCTTCCCAGTTTTTCTCATAACCTATTTGTATCCATGAACCATCGGAGAACATCACGTTTACGCATTCAAATACGCATATTCTAGTACTCTTAATTTCATTATTGTAGATCGTGATTCTGCCAGATACACCTAGCGTAGAAATGATAATATCCATCTTCTCCTAGCTCCCCCTTAGCCCAGACCGGAGGGAGAGAAACCGCTAGCAGGATAGTCAATATTAATTGCCAGTACTTTAGAACTGCTCGATGATCGACCTGGCAATTTTAACCATCTTCTCAAAGGATAGATGAGCTCTGATCTGGTAGGCTAAATCACCCTTGTAGAAGTGCACTACATCTATAGGCTGAACGAACACTCTATTTTTCACAGGGTCATAGCCAAAGACTAGTACACTGTCTACAATCCTCATCGTCAGATTATACTCATCGGCGTACTTTCTCGCAGACTCTTCTGAGGCTAAGAGGCTTGCAGCCATAGTGGCAGACTCAGGGTCAAGCTTCCCTATAAGCACAGTGATCTCGGGTGGGGCTCCTGTTATATTTGCAAACCACCATCCAAACTGCATGTACATTGGGATGAATGGGTTGTCTGCTTCAGCCATAGGCTCTTCTGAGCAGAAGACGTAGGCTGCTACACCATCTAGAACAAGGATCTTTATATACCTCATACTAGCCGGTATGTTTATCGGAAGCCTTATAGGGGTGGAGTCCAAAAGCTTAGAAGCCTCTTCAGCTGTCTTAACAATCACAGCATGCTCATCAGGCGGGGGAGGTATGCTGAAAGCTCCATTAACTCCCTCTCCGGTATACCGTACAGGTGTCGCTTGTAATTCTAGGAAAGCTATTAGACCAGCAGTGGCCATTAAGACACATAGTGCGAAGATAATCCCCTTCTTCAGGCTTTCTCAAGTTTAATTTTTAAACACAAAATTCAAGTGTTTCCAAAGCTCTACTGGTGATGCATTAAAGACACGTTCCAGCAACAATAAGCTTTTAAATTATGTTCTAACAGAATATTCATCCTATGAATTCCAGATGGATTTTTATATAAGCTTTAACCGTCTATATAATTTGGATGCTGACGTCAAGGTTTAAGGCCATAGTATTGGATATGGATGGCACTCTTATAGATTCTTCAGAAGCACATTTAAAAGCCTGGTTTAAAGCGGCTGAAATATTAGACATTTACGTTTCAGAGGCCAAGATACGATCCGAATTTGGTAAGTCGAGTTACGATATGGCTAAAGCCTTCCTAACGCGCAATAGGATTGAAGACTATATTCGATTTGCCGAGCTTAAAGATGAGATATTTATGGAGAGTTGTTTGAACTTAGTTAAACCGATCAATGGAGTCGCAGATGCCATTAAAGGATTCAAGACGATCGGTTTAAAGACCGCCGTGGCTTCTTCAAATCCACGGAAGCTTATAGTTAAAGTCTTAGACTTAACTGGATTGCTTGATTACATAGACGTCATAGTAGGTGCTGAAGATGTGGAGAGGGGGAAGCCGCATCCAGACATGATTGAAAAAGCTATCAAAAGGCTTGGTGTGGAGCCTTGTGAAACCGTGTACGTGGGCGATACGGTCTATGACGTCGAAGCAGGTAGAGCCGCTGGCGCATTCACGGTCGCCGTTTTAACCGGAGCTGCATCTAGAAGAGAGCTTGAGAATTCACGTCCTGACATGATTGTAGAGAGCTTGAAATATCTACTAGAGGTTTTAACAGCTGGACTTCCATAAAGATTAGAGTCGCTTATTTTACCAAGCTAACGTAATAGTTACGTCAAGTCTCTAAGTGTTTTGTGTTACAGGTTTCATGCTTCGTATAAGCTCAACCAGTTCATCTGCCGTCAGCACTGGAGAGCGTATGGCGTAGTTAAATCCCTCAATCCAAGCTTCCGCTAGGGTACGCGGTTCTTCCCGTACTTCTCAATGAATTCTCTCTCAGAAATGTATGCATCTCGTATAACCTTTACAAGCCAACCGTTTACCTCTAAAACGTAGTCATCATCGCTTAAAGACTTCAATTGTTCCAGTGACGATGGCGGACGGCTGGAAGGAGTTACTTCGATTGCCAACTCAGCCGTCTTATAGTCTTTATTGTTTTCAGCGCTGTAGACGAAAATTGCTATGAAGGGACCATCCTTAAAGTACATGGCCGTCAGCTTCAACCCATGGGGCAACTTAGAATGCAGGTAAATTGTCCTACCAGCTTCCTTGACAACTCTAGTAATATCATCAAGTGAAACTTTCTACTCCACCAGCTTTATAGAAGTCGACTGGCTCAAAGCCTAGCGGTGCTACGTAATACTCTAAGCCATAGGGTCACACTATCAACAAAGTAAAGACAAACGCGGTCAGAAAAGCCGCTGTAAAAACTAGGGCTCTCACGATTAGAAGTAGAGCCTTCACAATAGCTTAACCACTCCATTAGCATAAAACTCATAGTGAGAGTAATATTATAGTGACCCATTCTGCATATGCATCCCCAATTGGAACATTAGCATCTATAGTATATACCAGCACTTGTACCCCACGGAGCAGCCCATTCGTATCCTTCAAAAAGGTAACTAGCGTAATAACGTGAAGAGCTAGCCGCTACTAGCAGCATCATCGAGGGAAGTGCAAATAGTATTGCAAACTATAGAAAATACTCCTTTAAGGCTAATACAATTCCCTCTTTTATATTTCATCCTTGAACCTTCTAAATAAGAATTAAGATTTTTGCTTCGTGACCTAATTATGTTCTTTAGTGACGCATAGTTTGATTTTCGTACCAATACACATGGTTCTCCCTCCGAAGCCCCTCCTTTAAAGAGCTATCAGAGAATTCCAAAGACGAAAATTGGCTCACAAAGCCAAGATTTTTCATGAATTCGAAGTTTAGCCCTTGCAAACTCTCCACTTTACTTAATCCTATAATTACACGGTATGCCCAGTAATCCACATCTCATATTTACCTATGAGTGGCAATAGACCCACATATTTGAGCACAATTCGAAATCTCCATCAATTTGATGCAAAAGCTTCATAATACATGGAAATTCTACTTTGAATGTAGAAGTGCGAGAGAAAGGGTATCAATCCTATAGATTTTCTTAGAGCCCTAGCAAAGCAAGTAACATCTCTTTATCTCTCTTCAGCTCATTAAACCATCTGTCTGTGGAAAAGTGTAATTTGGTTTGATGAGGATACTTAAGAGGTGCATATGAAGCCTGTTAAAATAGTCGATCTAAGTCAGGTATTGTATGTATGCCTTTATGGCCCTACTTAGCCGAATCTTCTATATAAGAGGGCTAGGGAGCCAATTACCATCAATGACCTTAAGGCCTATGAGAATGAAGTTAGACTTGGAGATGTTTTAATGCTTTATACTGGCTGGGATAAGAAGTTTGGGTTTAACCCAGAATACCTTTTCGAATGGCCGTATATAATCGAAGAGGCTGCTGAGTACTTGGTTGAGAAAAAAAAAGTAAAAGCTCTCGGAGTTGATACATTAAGCGTTGGCAGTTGGGATGGACGGCTACCCAGGCATGGACCAGTAGCGGTTAAAGGGTCGCCAGCTAGAGTCCGCTGCATTCTACTTAACGCGGGCATAATCCTCATAGAATCCTTGAGAAACCTCGACTTAGTCCTTGATGGTAGGAAGTCTCGGAGGGCTTACTTTATCTATGCTCCTATAGCGTTTAAAGATTCTGATGGTGGTTTCTGCAGGGTTTTAGCTATGATTTTTAGCGAGGCTTAAAAGAATAGGGATGAAATGGCTATTACTCTAGAAGTCTTCGAGCGTATTCAACATCTTTATCCTCATGCACTATTGCACATATTGCCTTCATAGTGTTTTTAATGTCTTCTCTCTGCCATACGTTTCTACCCACTACAACTCCTTTAGCTCCAGCATCCATAGCGTTTTTAACCAGTTCTAAGTATTCTTCAAAGGTTTTGACTTTAGGCCCTCCAAGGATTAATATGGGTATATTTGCATTTTCAACGACCTTCTTATACTCTTCTACAGATCCTAGGTAGTATGTTTTAATGGCATCTGCCCCGAGTTCTGCACTAACTCTACTTACAACAAGCAGATCTTCAAGTGCTATGAAGTCTGTTAAAGCTTTTCCACGGGCTTTTTCTCTGCTGAAGTGGTAATCGATTAATTTAGCTGGGAGAGCTTCAACTATTAGCGGTAGACCAAGTTTTTCACATTCCGTTGCGAGCATACCTAACTTCCTCTGTTGTTCAGACGACTTTGCCCCCCCGAAATAGCACATAGTCATAGCGGCATCAACACCCATAGCTACTAAATGCTCTACCGTTGTAATCGGCATATCGTTCTCCATATCATCGTACACAGTAACACTACTATCGATTCTAGCTACGGCTGCTAGATTTCCCATAGAATCGCATATTCTTTTCAACGTAAAAGGCGTTGCAGCTATAGCGTCAGCACAGGTTTCACTCAGCTTCTCAACTACGCGATTCGGATTCTCGAGGCCAGATATATAACCCCAGTAGGATCCGTGGTCTATTGCTACTATCACGCTTCTCCCATGTGTGAATAATCTCCTAAACCTTAACCTTTTACCAACATTCATAGTGGAAAATCCCGAATCTATTTAATGCGTTTTCTACTTATAAAAAATATGGGGGTTTAAAATGGTATGAAAAACCTTATAATACTCATTAACCCTCCTATGAATATTGCTAACATACATCCAGCGGCAACTCCACCGAAGAACGGTAGACCAACCTCTTCATATCCTTTACTTCCACCTATTCTTAATGTTATGAACTTTAAAACCCAAGCCACTAAGAACGGAAGCCAGAACCCCCATAGGATTGATAGATAACTCCAGCCTACGATCCAGCCTATAGGCTCAAACGGAAACCATATGAATCTTGCGTGAAGCGCTGAAAGAACTCCTGTTATTATAAATCCTATTAAGATATACTCAAACATTGATCCAGCTGCAGGTTGCTCATTATAATACCACTCGCTAGCCAGATGGTGAACTATTCCGTCACCATAACCCCAGTTGTACGTAGTAAACTTGCTAAGACCAACACCGTAACTCATGGCAAGAA
>CALKCG010000161.1 GCA_938082915.1 uncultured archaeon
TTAAACTGGCTAACAGGTCTTCAGAGAACATCTAAGATTTTTATCCCCTCTTCTTCTATCGTCTTTATCCACTTTGAACGTTTACAGTCTTCAAACTCCCTCCTCGACATTATATGCAGTTCAACCCTTGGAAGTTTAATGCTTTTCATCAAAGTTTTATAAACCTCGCTTTCACTGCTTTTCGTATCGTCGAATACGACGAAGACGTCGATGTCGCTTGCAACGGTATAATTCCCCCTAGCATATGATCCAAACAGTAAAACCTTACATAACCCTAAGCGTTCACGGTTTTCTTCAACGCATCTACTGACCTCTTTAACGACTTCCTCCCTGTTAAATCTTGGAAAGAATACTTTCACAGAACTTGAATATTTTTTCAGCGTATTCAATTGAACGTTCAGCCTCCCTTCGCGTATACCTCCTCCTAGGGGAGGAAGATGGGTGCACATTGGGATAACGCGCAGATATATATGCTTTATCAAGCTCTAAAGCGTAATCCAGCAATTCACTGCCGACCTCAAATCTACCTCTTAAGCTGGAGAGTAAGTCGAAGACCGAATGACCCCAAGCTTCAGCTCCAAGCTTTTGAAGGACCGCTTTAACGGACTTTTCAGCAGACTGCTGGGCTGAAAAACAAGCCCAATCGTAAAAGCCAGACCTTAAATCGTTTTTCGCATGTTCTAAATCGCCCTCGGCTTGATCCATCCAGTCTCTACTTCTCTCAACCATAACGCATCAATTCATAATAACAAATAAGGTATATTTAAAAACCGTGTCGTGAGCATTTGAAGACCAACTTAGAAAATTAACGATTGTAGGCTGTGGCGCCCACCTACTGCAGGTCTTTAAGCTCTTCTCGAAAGATTTTAAAGATTTTATCCTTCAATTCTTCAGGCATTGTTTTCGCATGGTGGATTCCGAAGAATTTCTTCTTCAACTCCTTCTCCCTCTTCTCCGCCTCCTCTAGGTAGGTTTTCTTGAAAAGCTCCATTAGGTCCCCTTCATATCCATTCCGATAGGCCATTAAAAAGGCTAAGAGCTGCTCATCTCTTCCAAGTCCTGAAGAGTCGTATCCGTAGTTGCCCCTACCAACGTTGAATAGGCAGAAGAGTTCTCTGTACTTCGATTCAAGCATATCGGTTGGCACATCCAGCTTCCTCGGGTCGATGTCGTTGGCTAAAAAGAAGATGTACATTCGCGCACATTTAGAGCAATTTCCACACCAACGCGACCCCTTAAGCTCGAACAAATTCTCCCCACAGGACATCTGATACTTGGCTATCTCAGGGTAGCGGTTGTGTAGAATCCTTATGATCGCTAAGTCATGTAACGATTCGACCAAAGAACCGACGGAAAGCTTTTCCAAACCCAGGGTTTTGACGACTTCCCTAAATTTGAAAATCCATTCGCTGCTCTGCTCGTAGACTGGATTACACCAGAAGCCTTCTTCATCGAAGAAGCCCTCATCGCAAGACTTCTCATTGCCGAAAAATATGTACTTAGCCTTCTCAGCATACGCTATCGGTAGAAGCATAAGACCAATCTGTGTTAGTTGCAACTCCCAACCATACCAGCCTCTTTCCTTCAAGCTCTTATCAGGTTCTCGAAGAGCCCCCAATCCATTATCGATAAACAGAACTTCCTCCTCAAACTCTTCGAAGAACCTCTTGGAAAGTTTCTCTTTGAAGTAGTTCTCCCGGACGGTGAGAGGCTCTCTAACGTAAACGAGTATGGGTTTCACCCCAACCTCCCTACAGAGGGCATAGGTAAGTAGGCTATCCTTTCCAAAGGAGAATAGTAGAACAGCCGCATCTGCTAGATCTTCCTGACTTAAGATATATTCTGAAGCATCTCCTCCTTCAAAAAGGTACTGGAATTCTGAGAATCTTCTAAGCAATTCCGATGTCTTCTGAGACTTTAGAAAAGCCGTCGCTGGTAGAGATAGTTTAAAGCCCTCTTCGATCAAATCTTTTGCCGAAGGTTTGGACATTTGATACTTGACGACGTTTCTACCCATTAGGAAAGGCAGGTGAATCGTTGATGCGAAAGCCAAGTTCTCCGCTAGAATCTTCTTGGCAGGCCTCGGGTACTTTTCAAAGAAGCCCTTGGGAAAGACGATTGAGAAGGGCTCTCCATCGACATCTACCGAAATACGGTTCTCTCCTACTTGCACTTCAACGAGTATTGGTGAAGTCATTAGAATTAGCCCATAAATTCTTCGTGTTTAAAACTATTAACTTTTCGCCCCTTTAAATAAGAGCGTATCGCCTCGATCGCACGTAGTCGAATATGGAAAATCCACGCTATCTAAACACGTTGAATAACCTATTCCACGTTTTAAACAAGCCGAGTAAATAGGCATGTGTAGCATTCGCTTAACGTCGTCTTTAAGCTCGTAGCAATTACCGGTCCAAACGCCGTAGGACTTATAGTAGGGTCGTAGTCCGTAGTAAAAGACGGGGCTTGCCTTCGCAGTCGCACCCACAAGCCTTAAACATTTTGCTATGACGAGTTTTACACCGATTTCACAGATTTTCTCGACAAGCGCTTCTAAGTCTGAGGGTGACTGGCCGGGGATTTCTCCAAAGCGTGGAATGATTGGGTCTACTCGAATTGCGACGTTGAAGCCAACTTCGACCAACCTTTTCGCTGCTTCCATCCTCTCCATTGGGGAAGGTGCATTCGGCTCGAAGGACTTTAAATCTAAGCTTATGATAGTTGTTTCTATCAAAGTCCTCTTAGAATCCATAGCCTCTAAATACTTCGACTCTAGAAGCTTTGATGGGTTTTTAGTGACTACTATTATTGGAAAACCGTTTTCAGTTAAAAGTCTAATCGTATACAATGTATGCTCATACTTGTCTTCCAACGGTTGAAGGGGGTCGCAGGAATTTGAAATACTCACGGGTAGCTTGTTCAACCCGATTTCAACGGCCCTTTCAACGTCTCTCTTAAGATTCTCTTCAAAGTTGGGTTTACGTCTAGGCTTGTCAAAACCACGTATATACGCTCTAGCGTAGCAGTATACACATTGGAAGGCGCACCCAGTATATACATTGACTTCGAGTCTAAGGGGACATATTTTCGGTCGAAACGGGTTGAACTTCTTCAATACTTTCGCATATTTCTCATAGTCTTGAAGGATATTCAAACCCTACATTACCAGTTAAACTTCACCTGCTGAAGGTTAAAAAGAGTTCTCCAGCAAATAGCGAAACGGTGGTTTTAAACTTACGGTAGAGCTCAATTCCGGAACGTCGGAGTAGAAGAGCTATACGATGAAAGAGTTGAGTAAACCTCCATAATCCCATTTTCCACGCAACCACTCGTTAACGCATTCACTCTATTATCCGTCTAAAGCTTATCGATGCCAGAGTAAACATTACCATATCGAATATCGCTATTGCAAGTAAATCCACCAAGAGGTTGGAGAGGTTTCCAGTGATCAGAAGCCCCCTTACAGCATCGACGACGTAACTTAATGGATTCACTATCGAAAATTCTCTTAAAATCGGCGGCATTAATTGAACAGGGTATAAAGCATTGCTTGCGAAGAATAACGGCATGGTTATTGCTTGACCTATCCCCATAAACCTCTCCCTCGTCTTCATAAAAGAAGCTACGAGTATTGATGCGGCTGCAAAACCGCCAGATGCGAAAAATATCACGACAAAGGCCAATATTAAATACGCTGGGTTGGCTAGGAATCTCACGCCGACTATAACAGCTACAGGGAAGATTATCAGGGCTTGGAAGATCGCCCTCACACCCGAAGCCATAGCCCTGCCGACTACTATAGAGTATCTGGAGACTGGAGCCACGAGAAGCTTCTTCAGAATACCTGAGTCGCGCTCCCATACTATCGTCAACCCGTAGAATATGCTTATGAACGTTGTCGATTGAATTATGACGCCAGGCGTGATGAAATCTATATATGGTACGCCACCCGTCGGTATAGCCCTAATGCTGCCCATAACATTGCCGTATATGACTATCCATAGAATGGGTTGAACGGCTCTGGAGTATATCTCCGTCCTATCATGGGCTAGTCTCCTCAATTCAAGCTCGATCATAGCCAGCATGTTTTTAAAAGCCGCGGTCATACTACCCCCTCCTAATCATATACCTCATCTGTCTAACGTCGCTTACCCTCCCCCTTTCCTCAAGCCTAGCTCCAGTGTATTTGAGGAAGACGTCGTCTAAAGTCGGTTTGGTTATAGAAATCCTGTTCACGCTTAATGCTTTAGATTTTAGAAGGTCTGTAATGTATGGTAGGGAAGACTCCGCATCGTCGACGAGGATATTTAGGTCTCTATTCTCCATAAAGACGCCTCTTACGAATTTCAACCTACTGATCTCCTCTAAAAGCCAAGGCTTAGATTGATGGTTCTCCAGGGTAAACGATACTACCTCCCCACCTACGGAGTGTTTAAGCTCTTCACTCGTACCTCTTGCTACCATCTTCCCCCGATCTATTATGGCTATGTCGTCGGCGTATAGGTCTGCTTCATCCATGTAATGAGTGTTGAAGAATATAGTCACACCGTATTCTTTTTTAAACAGGTTTAACTTTTCCCAGACTATCTTCCTCGCACCAGGGTCTAAACCTATGGTCGGCTCATCTAGAAACATTATTCTAGGTTTAACAAGCATGGCGCAGGCTATTTCAAGCCTCCTTATCATACCGCCAGAGTACGTTCTAACAAGTTCCCCTTTAACATCGCTTAAACCCATTATATCCAAAGCCTCATCTATCATCTTCTCCCTCTCTAAGCGGGGAACCCCGAAAACCTTAGCGTATATTAAGAGGTTTTCATATCCGCTAAT
This sequence comes from uncultured archaeon, assembly GCA_938082915.1. Classification (GTDB taxonomy): domain Archaea; phylum Thermoproteota; class CALKCG01; order B24; family B24; genus DTBU01. The sequence goes on from CALKCG010000161.1 coordinate 4,828, forward strand.
GTCGGTCCAGACACTCATCTCCTGAGGTACATAGCTAATCAATTTTCTAACCTTACCGCTATCACGGGTCACATTTAAACCGAAAACGTAGGCTTCACCAGCTGAGGGTTTAAGCTGCGTCGTTAGAATTCTCATAAGCGTAGTTTTACCAGCACCATTTGGGCCAAGTAATGCAAAAGTTTCACCAGCTTCAACCATTAGATTTACATCGTCTAAAGCTTTCACTTTTCCACCATAAACCTTAATGAGGTTTTTCACATAAACTGCAAAATCCACCATTTTTCCCTAGAGAAGGCTAAAGGTTATATTAAAAAACTTTTTGGAAAAGAAAGATGAATTTCGTGTCAAACGCTGCGAAATCCAACTTCAACGTACGTCGGAAGCCAAGTGGATTATGCATTAGGATCT
>CALKCG010000162.1 GCA_938082915.1 uncultured archaeon
TTTTAAAGCCTTTATCAAAGCGTTTTCATCTACAATAGCTCCTCTAGCAGTATTGATTAGGAAAGCCGTAGGCTTCATAAGCCTAAGCTCACGTTCGCCAATCAAACCCCTAGTCTCAGAAGTCAAAGAAGCATGAATAGACACGAAATCGGACTCTATGAGAAGATCGCCCAGGCTCTTCTTAAGTTCAACTCTAAGCTTCTTAGCCTTTGTCGGAGAAACGTAAGGGTCATATGCTATTACGCGCATTCCAAGCGTTTTGGCAAGTTTAGCCACCCGACTGCCTATTCTTCCAAGCCCAATTATGCCTAAGGTTTTACCTGCAAGTTCAACTCCGAGTTCAGAGTTCTTGCACCATTCTCCATCATGCATAGAATTATTAAACACGATTATCCGCCTCGACAATGCTATCATAAAACCTATGGTGAGTTCGGCTACAGCTCTAGTAGAAGCATCTGGTGTAGATATAATCGCTATACCACGTTTAACGGCGTAATCTACATCTATGTTATCCAATCCAACACCTGCTCTGGCTATAACTTTAAGGTTTTTGGCATTATCAATTATTGTTTTGTCTATTCTATGACTGCTCCGCGTAACTATAACGTCAGCATCCTTTATGAGAGCAGTTAAACTTTGACAATTCTCGTCGTATACTTTAACTATAGAGGCTTTACCGTTTAAAAGATTGAAGAATTCATCGTCTAAAGGATCCAATACGATTATTTTAATATTATCGGTCATTGAGTTCCTCCACACTAGGCTTGGAAGATAGGACTATGGAAATCTATACAAGGGAGAATATTTTTAAATATTACTGAACAAAAATATACTTTTTTTACAGCTGTCTACACAAGATCTCTACACATGGTCGTCAGGCGAAATTGAGCTCCAGCTCAGGCAAGTAAAGTTTAATTTACTCTTAGTAAGATTTTATTAAGATACTATCCATGACTAGGGTTTTAAAATGTCCACACTGCGGCTACCAATTCAGTCTATCATATGCTCGAGTGACGGCATGCTCAGGGTGCCAATACAGCGTTTTAGGAGAATGTGGCTATGTGAAGTGCCCAAAGTGCGGTCATGAGTTTCAAGTCAAAGAGAAACAGTATTCGACGTTCATACGTTAGATAATGCGGGTTATGAGTTAATATTATAAGCTTTAGATTTCAATAGGTTTAACTGATATTATGCATGAGTGGGCTTTAGCTGATGCTATAGTAGAAGCAGCATGTAGTCTTCTTAACGAAAGAAGGGCTAAAAGGATAGCGCTTTTAAACGTTGTAATTGGAAGTCTTCAGTCTGCTGATAGGGAAGTCTTAAAGTTTGCATTAACCGAGCTTTTCAAGAGCAGAGGCATCAAAGTAGAAGAATTAAGATTAAATGAAGAGGAGGCCCTTCTTAGATGCAGACTGTGTTTAAAAATTTGGAAACTTGAAGACTTAGATATACCTGATGATGTGAAGGAGGCCGTTCACTTCATCCCCGAAGTCATTCACGCATATGTAAGATGCCTAAACTGTGGCTCTCAAGACCTAGAGATAATTAGCGGAAGAGGAGTATACATAGCATCAATGGAGTTGTAATTATGGATTTGAAAAACCCGGCGATTATGAAAAGGCTTGAAGGCATTGAGAGAATAATAGCCGTAATTAGTGGGAAAGGAGGTGTTGGTAAGACCCTTATAGCTTCAGCCATGGCTTTAACCATTGCTAAGATCGGTTTCCCATCTGGATTGTTAGACATGGACTTCACGAATTCATCATGCCACCTCGTATTGGGAGTGGACGTCTCGAAAGAAAAGCCCATTGAAGATATTGGCATTCTCCCAGTGAAAGTCCACGGTGTAGAATTTATGAGCGTTGCTTTCTACTCCCGTGGGGAGGCATTACCACTCAGAGGGGTTGAGATCGACAACATATTTAGAGAGCTTTTAATAATCACTAGATGGAGTAAATTAAAAGCGCTCATATTAGACACACCATCCGGTTTTGGAGACGTCATTCTGAACATTACTACTTACCTACCTAGAGCTGAGTTTATAGCCGTGACCACTCCAGATACCCTAAGTTTGGAGACTTTAAAGAGGCTTGCCGGAACCTACATGAGTGGGAAGATTTCAGGGGTAATTGTAAATATGTCCTATAAATCAATACGTTCGTCGATTGAAAAAATGGGTTTCAAGGTTTTAGCGGAAATACCTCGTTACAATGACCTTGAAGGGTGCATAGGGAATGTGGATAGATTTATGAAGACTGGGTTTGCAGAGAAGATCGAAGAAACTGTTCAGAAAGTTTTAGATTAGAGTTTTAAAACCAGCTATAATGGCTTGACCTAAAGATATCCCCCCATCACCAGGTGGTACTTGAACGTTAACATAGGCTTTAAGACCTTCGCTTTCAACAACTGTTCTTATAGATTCGAATATTATCGTGTTGACGGCTGCTCCTCCGGAGACTAAAACCCTACGTACATTTCTACCTTTTGAAGCCGCGACTGCCAGTTCGCCGAGAGATAAACCTAACGCTCTTTGAACACTGTAAGCTAAGTGTTCACGTGGTCTATCGATTTTAGAAATTAGCTCTTCAAATATCTTATGGGTCTCTACTATCGGCTTAGAGTGGGAGATTCTGGGTGTGAGTAATTCTACAGAGGGATGCGATTTTGACAGTGCTTCAAGCTTCATGGCGGGCTCACCTTCATACGTTCTTTTAAAGCAAACACCTAGTAATGAGGAGGCTGCGTCTAAAATCCTTCCCATACTCGACGTTACAGGGAGCCTACTTTTCTCTAAAAGTAGTAAGGTTGCTCTAATCTCTTCAACTCCATAAGTAAGTCCTTTATGCAAACCCCTGCTGACGATCAATTGTTCAATTTCATCATTACTCATAAACTTCGATAAGAGGGATATCAGCATTCTAACCGGGTATTCTACAGCCCTATCTCCACCAGGCATTGGTATTTGCTCTAAATGGCCAAATCTAGTGAAAGAACCATATTTAACAATTAGAACCTCACCGCCCCATATCGTTCCATCGATTCCATATCCAACGCCATCAATAGTTACGGCGACTTCTTCAGAATCAATATCGGCTTTAAGCTCAGCCATCAGTGATGCTGCATGAGCGTGGTGATGTTGTACTTCTAAAAGTTCACAACCATACGTTTTAGTCCATTTTTCAGCCAGTATTCTATTCAAATACCTAGGATGCATATCCACAGCCAGCAGAGCTTTAGAAGGGTCTACACCATACGTTCTAATGAGGAAGGTTAACACTTTCTCCAGTTCGATCAACGATGAGACATTCTCCATATCTCCGATGAATTGAGTAGGTATGGCTACGTTTCCAAACGCTAAGCAACCCGTGTTCTGGTAGTAGGCGCCAAAAGCGATTACAGGTCTTGAAACGCTGAAAGGAAGTTTAATCCAAATCGGTGCGTAACCTCTACTTCTACGTATAATCGTGTAGAATTCACCCGTTTTCCTTACAACGCTATCGTCGACTCTATTGACTATTCTCCGATTATGCATTAGAAAGTAATCTACGATGCCGCTTAGTCTAGATCTTGCTTCATCGTTATCTGTACACATGGGCTCCCCGCTTTCATTACCGCTTGTCATTATTAGGAAGCCGTCTTTAACATTAGATAGTAGTAAGTAGTGGAGGGCAGTATATGGAAGCATCACACCTTGCATCGATAGGCCTGGTGCTACGTAGTTTGACACTGGGCTATCTTCCTTCTCAGGTAAGAGGAGAATGGGTCTTCTAGGTGATTCTAGAAGCCTCGCATCATCTTCTGAAAATTCGACTATTTTCGACGCTACGTCAAGGTTTAAAGCCATGAGGGCTAGTGGCTTTTCATACCTACGCTTCCTCTCCCTAAGCTTTAAAACCACCTCATCGTTTGATGCTAAGCATGCTATGTGAAAACCACCCAATCCTTTAACCGCAACTATAAATCCTTCGTCTATAAGTTTGGACGCTTCAAGAATGGGGTTTTCAACGCTTATAGGTCTGTTTTTATCCTCAAGCCAAACTTTCGGACCACAATACGGACAGCAATTTCCCTGGGCATGGAAACGTCTTACATCTTCGGGGTTTTCGTACTCTTCTAAACATTTAGAGCACATTGGGAAGTCTCGCATGGCGGTATTCTCCCTATCGTAGGGTATTTTCTCGATCATTGAGAACCTAGGTCCACACCATGCACAGCTGTTGAGGGGGTACATAAACCGCCTATCTCCTGAGCTAAAAACCTCCGATAAACAGTAAGAGCATATTCCTACGTCCGGTGGGATCATCGAATATGCTTCACGTTGCTTCCCACTCTCCTTTATGAAGAAGTCTTTAAACAATTTAAGCTCAACTTCATCTATTTTCAAATCGTATACGTCGGCTGGAGGAGGCTTATCCGCTTTAAGCCTTCTGAGAAATTCTCCAATTAGATTGGATGGACCTTCTACAACGATTTCAACTTCGCTTCCACCAAGGTTTCTAACGTATCCTTTAAGGTTGAGTTCTTTAGCTAATCTGTAGACGAATGGTCTAAAGCCGACGCCTTGAACAATGCCTGTGACCGTTACTCTAATACACTTCATGTCTAACATATCCTCGGAACTATTTCGCCTGTAGGCGGTTCTAGTATTCTCAACCCACCTATCTCGCTTAGAGATACAACTAAACCTTGAAACTTTTCATCTCTCCTAACGTCTCCTATGATGGCGGCATCATGGAAGCCCAGGCTTTTTATGAATTCTAAGACTTCTTCGGCAACATCTTCATCAACGGCTAAAACCGCTACACCTTCCGAAGCTAAGTGCAACGGGTCGACTCCGAGCATTTCAGAATACTTCCTAACAGGCTCCCTCAGCGGAACTTTAGATTCATCAATATATATTAGATTACCGCTCAACCTAGCCCAGTTGTTGAGAAGCATGGATAGACCACCCCTTGTTGGATCGCCAGCGGCTTTTACCGCATTTGGGAAATGCTCCATTAGAGGTTTGAATAACCCTGTAAGAGGTTTGACGTCGCTTTTAAGTACATCTACGCTCAATCCATGCTGAAGCGCCATTATCGTTGCGCCATGTTCCCCCAAACAACCAGATACGATTATTCGATTGCCGGGTTGAATATTTAAATCAACTATTGGTTTCTCAGAAATTCCAATTCCAGTTGTTGATATGAATATTTTGTCGATTTGACCATTGGGCACGACTTTAAAATCTCCACCTATTAATGCAACGTTTTCGGCAGTGAGCACTTCAACTATAGAATCGATTATACGCTTCAACGTTTCTATTGGAAAGCCTTCTTCGACGACTATTGTATCCAACATTGCTATTGGGAGACCACCCATAACCAATACGTCGTTTATAGAGCCGCACACCGCAAGTTTACCTATGTCTCCTCCTGGGAAGAATATGGGCGAAACCGTGTAGGAGTCCGTTGAAACGACTAAGAATTTTCCATTTCCAATCGGGATTAAAGCACTGTCATCTGGATGATCTATTCCAAGACCGCCCTTAACTTTTTTAAGCTCATTCTTAACTCTACTGAAAATGATGTCTTCCAAAAGCTCAGCCGTCTCTTTCCCACCAGCTCCATGAGCTAATGTAATCTTATTCATGGTTAATATCACCTAGCATTTCAGACATCAGTTTCTCATAGTACTGTTTAACTTCTTCTTCATCTAAGCCGTCTTCTTTAGCCGATTGAATGGCCATGTCCATATATGCCTCTAAGACCTTTAATGCCTCTTCTCTGTCTATTTTCGAAATAGCTATTCCAGCATGTACGATAACGTAATCACCATCCCTTAAGTTGCTAATAGCAACTAGAACATCCCTTTCAATGCCTCCTCCAAAATCTACGAGCGCTTTAAAGCCTTCCACTTTTAAAACCCTAGCAGGAACACCCCAACACATACATATCCACCTAACGCTTTAAGTTCAGGTAACCTCCAAATCTGGCCCATATAGAACACGTCCCTTCTGAAGATACCATGCATGGTCCAAATGGCTTAGATGGACTACAGCCGTTTAAGAAGAGCTTACATTCCGTAGGCTTAGCTAAACCTAAAATGACTTCAGTACATTTGCATCCGCTCAAACTATCATCACGCCAAGAAATCCTACTAGGCTTATCTAAGCTAAAAATTTTAAATGAGTCGTAATTCGAGTATACACCTCTAATTTCCAAGCCACTCTCATCTATAAAACCTATCCCCCTCCACGGAGAATCAACCACTTCAAAAGCAGTATTGATAGCGTTTAAAGACTCAACATTTCCATTCCAAGAAACCACTCTGCGATATTCGACCTTTACGCCGACTTCGCCTTTCAAGATCATTCTCAGAAGCTCTAATATTGAAAGAAGTAGATCTAACGGTTCAAACCCCGAGATCACAGCTGGTATACCAAGTTTTCTGGAGACCACATCCCAGGGTTTAGCCCCAGTAATTGAAGATACGTGTCCTGGAGCAATTATACCGTCAATTGACGGCATGGACCTCTTCTTAGCCTCCATTATAGCGTATTCAGCAGCTGGAGGAGTTAACCTTAATGCAGGTAAAAGGTACATGTTTTTTGGAATTAAACGGTTAACTAGGGGTATTGCATAACCAGGGGCAGTCGTTTCAAAACCTATGGCTAGAAACAACGATTCCTTTGCGTAGTTATACGAATCCTTCAAAGCATCTAAGAAGCTGTAAACGACCGTAACGTTTCCCCCGGATGCCTTAGCCTCGGCTAGACTTCTAACGTCTTTAACGGGTTTAACTGCTCGAAGCTTAAAAGCATCACCAAATGTGTAAACCCTAACGCCTTCAAGCGATAGCTTGATCGCATGCTCTATTAGAAAAGACGGGGTTATACACACCGGGCATCCCGGTCCAGCTACTAATTCAACGTTTTCAGGTAGAAGGCTTCTAATGCCGTAATGGACAGTAGTCCACTCATGAGTCCCGCAGAAATTCATGAATTTGAGCTTGAAGTCTCTCCCATGAATTTTTACAAGCTTATCTGTGTATTTATATATCAACTTTCTGACTTCCTCAGCAAACCTTTTATTGCGTCTATAGAGGTTTTCGATGTTCGCGTTAGACCATTTCTGAATGCCGGAGTCGTCTATGGGCTTGAAGGACTCCATTGAAAGCCTAGATTTTATGTGGAAATCTAATATATAACAATTATCTCTACTTCAACTCAGACGGTGTAAATTCAATTTAAACCAGTGAGAATCGGAAAAATAGAAATTAAATAACGATTTTCCCTAAAAACAATAGTTGAATCAGCTAATAATACGGGTTTGGAATGGTTTTGAAAACCTGAAGCAGATGAGGAAATGCATAAAATACAGTAGGGGGATGAATAGGAGGCTTCAGTTTTACATCGATTACAAGGACAGATGAACGGCTTACAAGTCATTACGTTGATTCAAAGTATACATCAAGCCTATGCCCGATATGCAATGGGAAAGTTAGCGTTGAATGAACATAGAGAATTGAAGCGTAAAAAATGTTGGATATGAGAACGATGGGGATGTGACCGCATGTCTAAACATGCTAAAACGAAAGCCAGGATGCGGGGTTTCCATTGCCCAGAAAGCTGTCCATGAAGCTTTAAAAGCTGAGATGACGTGAATAGTCGTAAAATATTAACTATCCGATAACGGAAACTTTTAACAGTGGTTCTTACGAGATATTACATTTAGTTGAGTGTCTTCAACTCAGGTGTTTTAATTGGTCTTAGCTGGTAAAATATTCCGGTTGGTTGAAGATACAGCTTTAGATAAAGTAGCTGAGAAACTTAGAGGTTATAGTGTTGAGGAGGATCTTGAAGAAGAAGGATATAAGATCAAGCTAATCACGGAAGTTGTAGACTTGGCCATGGGATTTAACAGTTTAAGGGGCGTTCTAGCATGGGATATTTTACGCTTTACATATCACCGTGGGAGGAAAATACCCGTACCGAAGACTCTATATTTAACGTTTGGATTCTTTAAGAGGCCTGGCGCAACATTTCTACTGGTTATTGAGAAGAAGAATATGGCTAATAAGGCGGCAAACCTCTTCAGCCAACTACTATTCATATCGAAGGGGTATATTTTAAACGTTTCAATACCGCCCGAAAAGATGAGAGAATATCATGAGAAAAACCCTGAAAATACGAAAGTCATATTCTTCGATAATCTTCCAATACCTAATATAGATAAACTATCTTTATACGGTCCAAATTTAACTTACACAGAATTATATAACAACTACCTCAAAATGGGAAGCATATGGTACTTAGTCACAGTTTCCAACAGTTACGGAACTACCATTGGACTTACGAGAGACGGAGTAGTAGTGGCATTCGGCAACATAGAGAAGACAGATTTCATAAACATGGTGAATGCTGAAATAATCCCACTAATAAGCTAAGGAATCAAAAACACATTTCAATTAGAGGGGCTAGCTAATACGGTAGACTTCGAATACGTAACAACATTTTCATAAACATAAGCCTTTAACTCAAGAATCAAACCCTTAAAAATATTAGAGGCTAGGTTTAATAGGGGGTTTACTATAACGGATGGAGGATGCCTAAAGCCATTAAAGTCAGAGGACTTCACTATAGATACGAGGGGATGGATGGGGACGTTTTAGTAGATGTTAACCTGGAAGTTGAAAGAGGAGAATTTGTTTTGTTGACTGGGGCTAGTGGATGTGGGAAAACCACACTGTGTAGATGTTTCAATGGTCTAATACCGCATTTCTACGGTGGAGACTTGAGGGGGGAGATATGCGTAGCTGGGTTTAACGTTAGGGAAACACCCATTCATAAAATGGCGCTCAAAGTTGGTTTCATCTTTCAGAATCCTGATAGCCAGCTTTTCTCGCTTACAGTTGAGAGGGATGTAGCGTTTGGTTTAGAGAATCTAGGTATGGATAGGGAGGAGATCAAGCGTAGAGTGGATTGGGCTCTGGAAGTCGTTGGAATGAAGGAGTATAGGCATTTCGCGCCTTACGAGCTTTCAGGAGGACAGAAGCAGAGAATTGCGATAGCCTCAGTTCTAGCTATGAACCCTGAGGTAATAGTTTTAGATGAGCCAACTGCATACTTAGACCCTAAAACGGCTTTAAGGATTTTCCAACTTTTAGACGAGCTTAATCGGAGGCTTGGCTTGACTGTTATTCTAGTTGAGCATAGACTGGATTTAGCCTCAAGGTATGCGTCTAGACTTATAGTTATGAGCCGTGGACGTATAGTGCTTGACGGCGACCCCCCGACAGTATTCCACCATAAACTTGAAGAGTATGGTGTAACCACACCTAGACTCATAAGGTTCTTCAGAAAACTTGAAAGGGAGGGATATAGTTTTGAGAGCATCCCATTAACTACGGAAGAAGCGGCGACCGTCCTCAGGAGGATTACTTCTTGATAGAAGTTTTAGATGTCTACTACACTTATCCAAATGGGTTTACAGCGCTTAAAGGTGTGAGTTTAACCATAGATAGGGGTGAGTGTATAGCCATAATGGGTGAAAACGGCGCTGGAAAAACAACATTGATTAAACATTTCAACGGACTACTTAAACCAACCAGGGGAGCCGTATTGGTGGACGGGAGTAATACGATGGATTTATCCGTAGCCCAGCTTTCCAGAAAAGTTGGATTAGTATTTCAAAACCCTGAACATCAGTTTTTCAGTGAAACCGTTGAAGATGAAGTTGCTTTCGCGCTTAAAAACTTCGGCTTTCAAGGAGATGAAATTAAACAAAGAGTTGATCAAGTTCTTGAAAGGATGGGGCTTACACACTACAGGCAAAGTTCACCATTCAACTTAAGCGGAGGCGAGAAGAAGAGGCTTGCAATCGCTTCTGTAGTCGTATTCAACCCAGATTATCTGATTCTCGACGAGCCTACCATAGGTCAAGACTATCTGCAGAAGCGCGAAATAATTGGGATCATAAGGTCTTTCCTTAAAGAGGGGAAGGCGGTCGTAATCGTGACGCACGATTTAGAGTTTGTCGTAGATTTGAGGCCAAGGATAATACTGATGAGCCAAGGGAGAATAATATTAGACGATACTGCCGATAAAGCCTTGTCGAATTTAAAGCTTCTAGATGAAGCCTCACTACTCCCTCCGCAGATAGTTGAGCTCGCCTACAAGTTTTTCAATTCTCCAAGTTTAGAAGGAGTTTTAGATGAAGACGACCTGATGAAGATTATTAAGCCATTACTTGCAAGGAGGAGGGGACAGCAGTGATGCGTGTATTTGAAGGATTGAGGTTTAGAAGAGTTGAAAGCCCTATACATAGCCTAGACCCTAGGTCTAAAGCCGTGTTTCTACTGGTTTTAAGCGCCTTATCGATATCATACTCAGACCCTTTAACACTCATAGTTTTACTTATCATACAGATACCCTTAGTCTATATGGCAAGAGTCGTCAAGTTTTGGTTGAATTCCCTCAGGGGATCAGTCGTTTTGATGATGTTCATATTCGGTGTAAACTTTTTAACAAGCTATTTCTACATGGGAGGCTTCACATTTGATGGTTTAACTATGGCAGCCGCCATGACCATTAGATTTGTAACACTCATAGGAGCATTCTCTCTATTCTTCCTCACAACGACGCCGGAGGACTTAAGCCTAGCCTTAGAGAGGCTCAAAATCCCCTACGATATATGCTTTGCTTTCACAGCTGCTATGAGGTTTGTACCAGACATAGCTTTAGAAGCTCAGTCAATAATGGATGCGCAAAAGTCTAGAGGATTGGAGCTTGAGAAGGGGAAGATTCTAGAGAGGATTCGCAATATGCTACCAATACTTGTACCATTATTTATAAGAAGCTTCCAGAGGAGTATGGAGCTTGCTGAAGCCATGGAGTCTAGAGCCTACGGAGCAATAAGGAAGAGGACGAGCCTATACGAGTTGAAAATCTCTAGGAACGATTATATTCTAATGGTCTTCTCGATAATATTCATGTTGGCAGTTATCGTAATTAAAAGTTTCTAGGTATTGGCTTGAGATCGTTACGAAGTCCCTTTTTAGAGACCATAAAGTACTTAAAAGTACAGTAAAGAATTTAAATGAGTTTTAAGTAACTTTTTACGGTCTTTTTAGAGGCGATGCGTACATGAATGGAAAAAGTAAAGCCATATCTACATCCATAGCTCTAATAGTCATGGTAGTCATCGCTATAATAGCTGGTGCAGCCGGCTACTACGCTGGACAGGCAGCTACCTTAGAGTCTTATCAAAGAGGTTATAATGAGGGGTGGCAAGCCGGGTTAACTGAAGGACGGCGGCAGGCCCTTCGAGAAGTTTCTCCGGTCCTGCCGATGGAGATTAAAGTAGGATGTATAATGTCTCTAACGGGTCTCCTCGGCCCTATGGGCGCTAATATAGTTAAAGGTGTCCAACTAGCCGTGGATGAAGTTAATTCGAGAGGTGGAATAGCTGGCAGGAGAATAGTTCTCATAGTTGAAGACGACGCTACTGATGGAACTAGAGGTTTAGAAGCTTTGAAAAAACTCGTTGAGGTGGATGGATGTCAAATCGTTATAGGCCCCATGGCTAGTGGTGTCTTGAGAGTTATGGGCAGTTATGCAAATGAGCACAAGGTTGTTTTAATATCCCCAACCGCTA
>CALKCG010000163.1 GCA_938082915.1 uncultured archaeon
TAAAACCTAGCTAAACATACTCCTCTATTTTTCCATTCATTCTGTATATGTCTAGTTATGGGTTTTCCTAGTTGTGGATACGTTTACGTTCTCAGCATTAGCTTGAAATCCAATACTTAGGCTTTTCACTCGACCTTTTCTTAGTTAAAGGTTCGTCTCTAAACCTCCATGTGCCTTCAGCCGGGTCTTCTATAGATATCTTAAGCTTAGACGTTAATCTATCGCTGATTAAAACTTCGCTCTCCTTATCTGAGATTACGGGGACAGCTTCTACCGGTTCAGTCTCCCTATCTTCAACCACAACCTTAACATGTATAGTCCTAGGGCTTCTGACGATGAAGGTAATACCTCCAACTACACTATACTCTTCAAGCTTCGAGCCTTCAGCCGGAGGATATAAACCCAAATTCTCGGCTAAGCTTGCTGGAAGCAAAATTTCTGGCTCATCCGTTTCAAACCCAGTATTCACTAGAGCGGGAGTTTCAACTTCACCATGGTTAGATTTAACTCTAATCTTTACTCTTACCCCCATGATTCTCCTCCTTAACCTTTACAATTAAACCTATGGGTCTTTTAGGGCGGAGTTTACCGAACCTCTTAAGCTTGTATTTCGCAGACATATCCAATCAAAAGTCAACATATTTACTTAATAAAACTTCCGTCATGAACTGGATACGGCTGTAAGCCTGTGGGCTTCCCACCTCAATGATGGGACTTGCTAGTGTTTCTGGCAATGGTTGCTCCATCTTGGCAGACGTATTAGGGATACCCCATCACCTCATTCTTATTCTGTTCGCTGAGGTCTAATCCCTCAGGGGATTGACATGGCTTAGCCCTTTAGATGTGCCTCTTGGGTTCACCCTCACTATTAGAGTCCCAGCTCTTCCAGCCTTCTGCTCAAGCAGTTGAAGAAATTTCCCCCAAGAAGCATCAAGCATCTTCTGGGCCAGGTTGTGGTTTCTAACCATGCCTTTTATGTTCAAATCCTCAACGCATATCACGTCATAGTTATCCACGTAGAACTTTGAGAGCTTATGTAGGAAGTTGTTTCTCTGGTTTACAAGCCTCTCGTAGGCTTTAGCGAGTTTTATCCTCTGCTTCTCATGGTTCTTCAAGCCTTTACGCTTTCTTGAAAGCGCCTTCAGGTTCGAGTATAACCGGTAGAGAATCATCTACAAGACCTTTGAGTGAACCTTGCACAACTCACACTTTTCCCGCTTCAGCTTTGGTAGTTGGGTTTGAAGCTTAAATCGGCTTGGGATTTTCTCCATTCTATTGAGCTGAGAAATGATCATAGGTTTGCCTGCATAACTCCGAAGTTTCAACTAGCCTACGCTCTTGCTCCCCGGATATAGCCTGAGCTTGTAAGTTGTTTGGATTTTTAACATTTCTCGGTCAGTCTATTTACGATCTCGTCATAGGATTCTCTTTTGGTAAGCCTAAGGCTCTTCAGCTTATCCCTCGTTTCCTTTCTAACCATGATTGTGGTGTATTCGCTTATGGCAACCGTATAGATACCATATAGCAGTCTATATAAATTTCGCCCTCATACTCAAAAGTTTTAAATGTTGCTGAGTTTTTAATGGTGTTGAAGGATGTGAGTAGTGTAGATGAGCTTTTAAAGTCTGCAATCTTGTTTAGATTTTTAGGGTTTTCACATTCAATTCTTGAGTTATAAGCTCTTTCATCTTCTCAAAATCTTCATCTACCGTTATAAGTTCATTTATCTCTTCACCTTGCTCTATCAGAGTTTTTAGTAAAATGTTTTATATTCTTTACGAGGATGTTGTTTTGATGTTTTAAATGGGTTTTTAGAAGGGTTTGAAGTTCTCTTGGAGACATTTCCGTTGAAAGCAGGTCGCTTGGAAAGTATCCTCTCGGTAAGAAGGCTATGGGTTCTCTAGACGCTGTGTAGCTGCTTGGAATGGTTAGGTGTTCATGGGAGTCTACTACTGGGATTTGTTTAACTATTTCAAGAATCTCCTCACACATGGAAAACACCTTTAAAGTCGGCTTTAAAACGTAGCACTATTTAACTCTTCGCTCAATGCGTCGTAAGAAAAGCGTAAACATTTAATGTTTACGTATAGTCTTATTCCAGGGTGTTGCATTTCAACTTATTTTTCCGAGGATTAACTCTATGTTGCTTTTTCTAGCTCGTTCTCTCATTTCATCGGCTATTGAAGCTGGAGCTGTTAACACGATTAGGTATTTCATTGGCTCTCTTCCATACTTTCCTCTTACAAGCTCCACTTTCTTTAAAAGTTTTTCTAATTCTTCAAGGCTTTCAGCGTGGGATGTTACTTCTCCAACTATTAGAGGGTTTTCAAGGAAAATGTTTATTTCCTCTCCGTCTATGACCACCTTCTTCAACTCTCCATCTGCAGGTATTAAACCCATTTCTCTGAAGTGTTTTGTTAGGAAGCTTCTGACGAATTCTTCGAAGGTTATTCCTGCAAACTTTGCGAGTTCGCTAAATCCCTGAATAGTCCAAGACCTAAATTCATCCCTCATCTTTTCTTGACTCTTCCAAAGCCTATTCTGGCCTTCTCTAAGGTGTTTAACTTCCTTCCAAAGCTTGTTATGAGCCGCCCATAGCTTATTTTGACCCTCCCATAGCTTCTCTTGACCTTCTCTAAGACTTCTAACTTCTTCCCATAGCTTGTTTGCGTTCTCCCATAGTTTTTCTTGGCCTTCGTGTAGGAGTTTAAGTTCTTCGAATATTTTCTTATGGCCTTCTATTAGTTCTGTTAAACCTAGATGGCTCATAATGATGTATCTGAATTCTCTATCTGTCTCGAGGAGCTTTAGAAATTCTTCCTTCAATTTAACACTACGCAATTTCCCATCGTGTAATTAGATTTAACTGTTTGAGATAAATTTTTCCTTAAGGTAAAGTAGGGAAGCGAGTTATGATTGTATGTTGCTTCCTTCCTCTTCTTCGGATGGGTTTTCGCTTGTTTTTGATGGGATTTCTATTTTGATTTTTATCGGTGTTGCCAGCTCCATGGAGGCTACGTTGTACATTGCTTCTGGTGATATGTAGTATTGGGATATTACTTTGGCTACGTCTTCTGTTTCGAATATTCCTTTTTCAACCATCCATTTGATTACTGTTTCTCTCCTGTCTATTTCGTCGAGTAGGTCTTGGAGGCTTTTACCTGTTCTCACAGATATCTTTCTTAGGAGTACGCTTTCTTCAAGCCTTGATGAGAAATCGTCTGATATTGGGTCCCAGCTGAAGACTTTCATAAACTCCTTGTGGCTTAAGACTTCTGAGACCTCTCTAACTCTTCTTCCGAATAGCGACCCGCTTACGGATTTTGGCAGGTGTACTCTTTCTACTTCGGCTACGTTCATAGGTGGACTTGTAAGTCTTTTAACTGCGTATTCTACGTCTTCAGCGTGTAGTGTACATATTCCACCGTGTCCTGTGGCTAGGGCTTGGAATAGTACGAAGGCTTCTTCGCCTCTGACTTCTCCAACCACTATGTAGTCTGGTCTGTATCTGAGTGTCGTCTTCACGAAGCTGAATAGCGGTATGGCGCTTGACGTTGCGCCTCCAATACCGTAGCTTTCACGGCTGACGAATCGAACCCAGTTTTCATGTGATAGGTTTAACTCTGCTATCTCTTCGACTGTGCATATTTTCATCGATGGGTTTATTAGGTTTGCAAGTGCGTTTAGAAGTGTTGTTTTACCTGCTCCAGTTCCCCCTATTATGATTATAGACATTCTGTTTTCTAAGAGGAGCCAGAAGTATGCCGCTATAGTTCGGTTATAGATAGGGTTTTTCTCTGAATTTTCTTATTATGAATGTTGATCCTTTAGGTGTTACTTCGCGTTTAAATGTGGCTACGAATCTGTGTTTTCCGTATATCATCGTGTCGACTATTGGGAGTGCTGTTGAAACGTGTCATTTATTTGACCGGTCAATTACGGTGCATACTGGCGCGCATTATGGTTCTATCCTTTTTATCTCTTTTACAATGTCAAAGTCTTTATCGTAACTTGCAATATTTGTTATTTTGTTTTCTATGGCTGTTGCAGCGTGAATAGCGTCTCCTTAACTCTATATCTTTCCAAAAGCTCCTGCGCCCTTAAAATTATGCTCCTTTTAACCGCTAAAACTTTAAATTTGGAAAGGTTAGGAACCGCTTACCCTGCTCTATGGAGGTTTCTAAACTGAAAACTCTCCTCACAACCCAAACAATCTCATCCCACGTTATGATGGAGGTGTAGGCTTCAACGTCTCCAAAGGCAATTCTTGAAAGAAGATCCCTCGACCTCTTCGCTTCTTCAACTGCTCTAAGCTCATAAATAATGGGGTATAAAAAGACGTTT